>JAQURN010000028.1 GCA_028715585.1 Actinomycetota bacterium
AAAGGAAAGATGTCGTAAATGTGGGGGGAACGGTTTTGAGTGGGAAGATAGCAAAATTGAAGTGGAGATACCGCCGGGGGTCGAAAACGGAGACAGGTTACTTATCAAAGGAAAGGGAGAAGGAAACGGCAATCTTTATGTAACGGTTGAAGTTGAGCCTCATCCTCACTTCGAACGCGAAGGAAGAAATTTGCTTACTACGGTTACAGTTGATATGGCTGAGGCGGCTCTAGGTACGAATGTCAAAGTACCCTCTCTTGACGGCGATTTGCGGCTTGAGATACCTCCAGGGACTCAACCTGGTAGTACGCTCAAGATAAAGGGTAAAGGACTTCCTGAACTCCATAGAGGGAAGAAAGGTGATGTCTTGGTTCGGGTTGATGTTTCGGTTCCCAGACATCTTACTTCTGGCCAGAGGAAAACTTTGGAATCCTACCTTCAGGCGTGCAAGGGGAAAAGTGAGAAGTAGCTCTTCTTCTCGAAAACAAATTTGCCAAGCCCAGAACGGGACCTGTCAAAAGTGCTTTCTGACGATGCAATTTGTAAGTGAAAGCCCTACCTGGTGAGGAACGATGGATGGGACCTACCGAATAACCACACTTGGATGTAAAGTGAATAAAGCGGATTCACTTGTAATGGAGAAAGGTTTTTGCCAGAGAGGCTATGTTCCAGTTCCCCAAGGGGAAACCCCTGAGGTGTGGGTCGTTAACACTTGTGCCGTAACCGAGGAGGCATTCAGAAAGTCTAAAAAAGAGGTCAAAAGGGCAAAAAAGAATGGAGCGCGCATCGTCGTTACTGGCTGCGCGGTTGAAATGAAACCTGAAGCATTCGAGGAGATTGGAGTTTTTTACGCGGTCAAAAATATCCATAAGGAAAATATCCCAAGCTATTTCACCACTAGAGGGGAGCGCGCAGACCACGCATTGGCTAGGGAGAGAACAAGGGTGCCACTCAAAATCCAGGACGGTTGTGAGAGGGGATGCAGTTACTGTGTTATTCCCAGGCTGAGACAAAAGGCGTGTCTCCCGATGAAAAATGTGCTGGCTCGAGCTCGTGAGTTGGCACAGGATGGAGCCGGCGAGATTGTTCTTTGTGGCATAGACGTCGGGCGTTATAAAGATCCTGAGAGCGGAAAAGGGTTAGAAGAGCTTCTTCTTGGCTTGGCTGAGGAAGTGCCCGACACGTGGATAAGGCTTAGCTCGATAGAACTCTCGGAAGTAAGTGAGGGGGTAATTTCCCTTCTTGCGGAAAGAAATCCGGGCAACATTTGTCCTCATCTGCACATACCTCTTCAAAGCGCGGACAATAAAGTTCTTTCCGACATGGGAAGAGGTTATGCGGGGGAAGAATTTTTTGAGAAGTTGTCGCGCATAAAAAGGAGAATTCCCGATGTAGCAGTGAGCACGGATGTCATGGTTGGTTTTCCAACAGAGGGTAAGGAGGAGTTTCTCCATACGCTGGATTTTTTGAAAGAAGCAGGCTTTTCCAGAACCCATGTGTTCAAATATTCACCCCGACCTGGAACAAAAGCAGAAGCCTTTGGTGACGTAGTTAGTCCGCGGGAAAAATCCGATAGAGCTAGAAGGGCGCGAGAAGTCGCCAGTTCTAGTGCCTGCGATTTTCACCGCGGATTCGTGGGACGTATAATCATGGTGCTGATGGAGAGTTTCTGTGAAGAAGACGGCGGAGTACTCAGGGGTCGAGCGATGCCGTATATGCAAGTAGGTGTCCGAGGTTGTCCGGAGTTGGTTGGAAAAAAAGTAGCCGTTGTTATCGAAGAAGCTAGTGACAGTGGCTTGAAAGGAAGATTAGAGGATTTGACGAGGGGATGCAATAACTTTTCTGGAAGGTGAGCAAATTGGAAGAATGTTTATTTTGCAGAATAGCTAGTGGAGCGATTGAAAGCGAGAAGGTAGATGAGCGACCAAATGCTATGGCCGTAAGGGACATAAACCCCGTGGCTCCGGTTCATGTTCTCATTTTTCCAAAGGAGCACATTCCTTCTATCAGTGAAATAGACAAACAGCACTGTGACTTAATTGCGGATATCTTCTCATTGATAAATGATATCGCCGTAAGCGAGGGAATATCGCAAAGCGGATACCGAGTGGTCATCAATTGCGGGGAAGAAGCGGGTCAGGCAATAGACCATCTTCACTTTCATCTCCTCGGTGGCAGGTTTATGCAATGGCCACCCGGATGATATTCTAAGATTGGGGTTGCGCAATGGAGCTTAAAGGCAAACTTGGAGAGGATCAGAAATCAGCTCTTAAAGGAGGGGACAAGATCAAGCTTTCCACAATAAGGATTTTGAGGTCAGAGATAAGAAACGAGGAAATCAAAAAAGGAAGCGAATTGAGCGAAGATGAAACCATTGGAGTTCTTGCGCGCGAAGCGCGGAAGCGAAAAGAAGCGATTACGGAGTACCAGAAGGCAGGACGGGTTGATCTTGTGGAGAAAGAGTCGAAAGAGCTGGAGATTATCAAGGATTACATGCCAGCCGAACTTTCTGAGGAAGAGCTGCGGAGCATAATAGCGGATGCAATAGAAGAAACAAAAGCTAGTTCTAAGCGAGATTTAGGGAAGGTGATGAGCGCGGTTATGCCGAGAGTAAAGGGGAAGGCTGAGGGAGAAAAGGTAAATCAGATAGTGAGGGAGATGCTCGGCTAGAATTTTCGCCGCTATCAAGTGTCTGTTGAGTTACCAACACAAGAAATAAAGATAGTAGTCCCAGGCAACCAGCCAATGGTTTTTCTCCTAGGGGAGGGAGATAGTTTCCTTAAAATCGTCGAGGAGGCTTTTGATTGTCGCATTGTTGCTCGAGGAAACGAAATAGATATAAAGGGCAACAAAAAAGAAGCCGAGGCATGTAGCCGTCTATTTGAAGAGCTGATAGAACTTTTGCAAGAAGGACTCACCATTACTCCCGATAGCTTGAACGCTGCTATAGGCATCGTCAAGTCTGAAAAAGGCCTGAAGCCTTCCGAGATATTTAAAGAAGCGGTTTTGACTGCAAGCGGCAAAGTTATCCGCCCCAAGACGGCTGGCCAGAAACATTACGTGGACCTCATGCGGAAGTCCACAATCGTGTTCAGTATCGGACCGGCGGGAACTGGGAAAACCTATCTTGCCTTGGCGTACGCGGTTCAGTGCCTTCTCAACAGAGAAGTTGCTAGAATAATACTTACCAGACCCGCGGTAGAAGCTGGAGAGAAACTGGGCTTTCTTCCTGGGGACCTCTATCAAAAGGTTGACCCTTATCTTCGCCCTCTTTACGACGCCCTTTACGAAATGCTCGGCGCGGACCGATTTCACAGGATGGTTGATCAGGGCACCATAGAGGTTGCGCCACTTGCTTACATGAGAGGCAGAACTCTCAATGACTCTTTTATCATTCTCGACGAGGCACAGAATACCAGCCCGGAACAGATGAAGATGTTTTTGACGCGGCTAGGCTTTGGAAGCAGGGCAGTGGTTACTGGAGATGTGACCCAAATAGACCTTCCAAAAGAGGTAGATTCTGGTCTCATGGTGGTGCGAAAGATACTTTCTCGCATCGAGGGAGTAAGCTTTGCCTTTCTTGACGCAAGCGATGTTGTGAGACACAAGATAGTCCAGCAAATAGTCGAAGCGTATAAGGAATACGAAGCGAGGGAGAATAAAAGAAATTCTGGTTGAGACAAAGCGGTTTAGAGCCTTTCGCGGGCGGCACTTGAAATTTGGACGGAAGAGAATAATTGTAAGCGCTACAAGCGACGTAAGCATCCCATGGCTGGTTTGTTGGAGGATGAAAAAGAGTTTAAAGAAGGCTATTGACATGCTGTTGCCGGGAAGGAGTGTAGAGATAAGCATCCTGTTTGCCGGGGAAAATTTTATAGAGGAATTGAACGTCACCTATCTCAGCAGGGAAGGTTCTACTGATGTCATTGCCTTTCCACAAGTCGAAGAGGCAGCAATGGGAAATTACCTCGAACAAAGTGAAAGGGAAGTTTTTCTGCCGCTTGGCGACATAGTTATCTGTTTGCCTGTTGCGCAAGCTCAGGCTGCGAAGGCGGGAAGTACATTAGCGGACGAGGTAGAGCTGTTGGCAATTCATGGTTTTTTACACCTTTTAGGCTACGAGGATGAGACAGTGGAAGGAATGGAGGAGATGCAAAACACGCAAAATCACATTCTAGGGAGGGAAACAATGGGCTCTAAAGCCGGAGGGCAGTCTAAATGTCAGTAGCAATTGGAATTATCGCGCTTGTGATATTGATAGCGATAGCCGCGTTTCTTGCTGAAGCCGAGACCTCTCTCATGCGGGTAAATCGCATCCGAGTCAGGTATCTTTCCGAAAAGAACGATGGTAAGGCTCAAAAGCTTGAGAGACTCGTAGAAAATCCAGACCAGTTTCTCCCCCCGCTTCTACTTGCCGCCTTATTCGTGCAGTTGATTTCGGCATCCCTTGCTACGTGGGTTGCCACCGATATTTCCGGCAACGCTGGTATTGGAGTCGCGGTTGGGACGGTTGTGGTCACGATTTTCATGTTTATATTCGGCGAACTCGTTCCCAAAGCTATCGCTAGCCATGATTCGGAGAAAACCGCCTTGAGGGTGACCGGAGCGGTTAGCCTGTTGACCAAAGTTCTCCGCCCACTTGCGATTCTTTTTGGATGGATAGCCAAAGGGATTTTAAGAATCGTCATGGGAGGGGAAGAGCTCAAAAAAGAAGGGCTTATCTCCGATGAAGGGGAGATAAAAGCCTTGGTCAGCGCGGCAAAGGAAAGTGAGGTAATTGAGGAAGAAGAAAGGGATATGATTCAATCCATTTTCGAGTTCGGCGATAGGGTTGCAAGGGAGGTCATGGTTCCAAGACCGGATGTGTTCGCCCTTTCTGAGGAGGCAACCGTCGAGGATGCGCTGGCGGAAGCTATAAAGGAAGGTTTTTCTCGAATACCTGTCTATGGCGAAAACCTGGATGACATAAAGGGAATTCTTTATCTCAAGGACTTGATTAGATACCTACAAGAGGGACGGAGGGATGAAAAAGTGGGAACTGTAGCCAGGGAGGCATATATCATCCCCGAGACCAAAAAATTGAGTGAACTTCTCCATGAGCTGCAAAGCAGAAAGGTCCACATGGCAATAGTGGTGGATGAATACGGAATAGTGGTAGGGCTAGTAACGATTGAGGACTTGATTGAGGAAATAGTGGGAGAGATATTCGATGAATATGACCTCGAGGTAACACTTGTGGAGAAAATACAGGATGGGGTCTTTCGAGTAGACGCGCGCATGAACCTGGACGAGTTGAATGAGATACTAGGAATTGACATGCCCGAAGAGGAAGACGTGGATACTGTGGGTGGGCTCGTGCTCAAGGTATTGGGTCACATGCCCGTGCCGGGCGAAACGTTTGTCTATAACGGAGCCTCGTTCAAGGTCGAAAAGCTTCGTAATAATAGGATTTCAAAGGTGGTAATAGAGCTGATTCCAAGGAAGAGCGAGGAAAACGCGTGAGTTGTAACCCCGAGCTGGAGACCGCAAACAGAAACGGCATCGAGTTGTTACAAACAAGTAACCTGGAGGAAGAAACTGGAATAGGAGTTTTCTTTACCAATCGGGTGGGGGGGAAGAGCCAGGGTCCTTATGAAAGCTTGAATCTCTCTTTTAGCGTTGGGGACAGTTACCTCGATGTACTCGCAAACAGGCGGACCGTTTCCCAGGCAATCGATGTTGATATCTTCGATTGGGTATTTGCCCAACAGGTCCACCAATCTTGCGTATGGAAGGTAAGTGAGCTAGAGCGGGGGAGGGGAGGGAGGGACTTTTGGTCCGCGCTTCCTCGTTCGGACGCTTTAGTAACAGCCGAAATTGGAATCGCGCTGGGCGTCATGACTGCGGATTGCCTCCCTCTTGCGCTTGTATCCCTGAAACCAAGGGCGGTTGCAATGGTTCACGCTGGTTGGCGGGGTGTGCGTTGCGGCATTGTGGAAAATGCCCTTTCGGGGCTCAAAAAGATTGCGGGATGCAAGGCGAAAGAGGTGTTAGGCATTGTTGGTCCTCACATTGGCCCCTGTTGCCTCGAAGTTGATTCGCGTATTGGCGAGATGTTTGTAACAAGGTTTGGTTTCGAGAGCGTCCTAGGCGGCGATAAGGATATCGCGAAGCTGGATCTTGCAAAGGCTTGCCTCAAAGAATTGGAAGAAGAAGGGGTAAGGGAAGAAAATATCTATGTTTCCGAGATATGTACCTGTTGTGACCCTTCTTATTTCTCATTCAGGCGCGCTGGTGGGAAAACCGGCAGGCAAGCAGGATTCGTTATCATAAGAGGTTCTTAGGGTGGCGATGAGTTCTGCGGGAGCAAAAAGAGCAAGAGTTTTGATTTCGGGCAAGGTTCAGGGTGTCTTTTTTAGATTCGAAACAAGAGACGTCGCGCAATCTCTCGGGTTAGGTGGCTGGGTGCGGAATCTTCCCGATGGGTCTGTGGAAGCTGTTTTCGAGGGAGAAGGGAAAGCGGTTGAGAGGGCAATAGAGTGGTGCCGGAGAGGCCCATCACTTGCTCAGGTAAAGGATGTCCAAGTCAATTGGGAGAAACCCGAAGGCGAGACTGACTTCGTCATACGTTATCCTTGACGCGACCACCATGGGGTGAAGTTATTAAGTGAAGGAAAAGTACTCTAGCGAATCGAAAGATAAAGCAAAGCTGATAAAAGAAAACGTCCAAGATGTCTTCTGCCGTATCAAGGGAGCCGCGGCAAGAGTTGGCCGAGACCCGAGTTCTGTTCGGTTGCTTGCGGCGACTAAAAACAGGAATGCCAAGGAAGTCAAGGCGGCATATGAGGCGGGTATAAGGCTTGTGGGAGAAAATCGGGTGCAAGAAATGACGAGCAAGATGCAGGAGGTGGAGGTGCCGTTGGAGTGGCATTTTATCGGCCATCTGCAGCGAAACAAGGTTAAACAGGTTGTTGGTCGGGTTGCGTTGATTCATTCAATTGATAGCCTTCGACTCGCCGAGGAAATATCAGATAGGGCTGGAGTGCTTGAGATAAAGCAACCTGTTTTGGTTCAGGTAAATGTTTCGAGCGAAGAGTCCAAGTACGGAATAGACCCAAGCGATGCAGCCGAGTTTTTTTCTAGCCTCCAGAGATTGGATAACCTAGAGGTATTAGGGCTGTCAACGATAGCACCCTTGGCCAAGGATAGTGAGGAAGTAAGATGGGTTTTTAGGGAGCTGCGAGAGCTCGAGATTGATTTGCGGAAGTCCTTCCCGAAATTTACACTCGATGAGCTTTCTATGGGGATGACGAGTGATTTTGAAGTTGCCGTAGAAGAAGGCTCAACATTGGTTCGCATAGGAACCGCCATATTCGGTCCCGCGAACGTTTCGGGAAGTTAGCCAAGGAGGTTTTAGATGCCAGGATTCTGGGGAAGGGTCACCGAGTGGCTTGGTCTCAAGGAACCCGATGAGTTTGGTGAAATACGGGCACGAGAAGAGGCAGTCGAGGGCATAGTGGAAAGAGTTCCGCGTAAAAGAAGTTTAGACAGGGCACTCCAGCCCGTTCCGGAAACTACCGCCAGGGTTCATGTAATTGAACCCAAGAGCTTCAACGATGCTGAGCAAATTGGCTTGAAGTTCAAAAACGACACACCCGTTATTGTCAATCTCCAGAACATCGATCGGGAGCTTGCCAAGCGACTCATTGACTTCGTCAGCGGTCTTACTTATGGTCTTGATGGCGGCATTCAGCGTGTAGCTGAGATGGTTTTTCTCCTTACTCCTGCCAATGTCGAGGTTTCAGCCGAAGACCGCAAGTGGATGCGAGAAAAAGGATTTTTCAACCAGTTTTAACTTTATAGGAGAAATAGGGTGGGAAAGGTAGGAATTGTTGGCGTAGGCAATATGGGGGAGGCCCTGGTCAGAGGGTGGCTTGAAGCTGGGATAGTAAGCCAGCAAAATGTGCTTGCTCTTGATAAAAATGCCGAGCGGCTCGAAGAAATCTCTGGGATTTATGGGGTCAAGGTAGCTCCGTCTATCTCTATGCTCAGCCAGGAAGTAGAAATGGTTGTTCTCGCGGTGAAACCGCAAGACGCAATGGAAGTTTTAGATGGTATCTCGGGGCAAGTATCTGAGAGCCAAACGGTGATTTCGATTATTGCTGGCCTGACGATTGAAAAAATTAGGCAGAAACTCGGAGAGGCTCCCTTTATTATCAGAGTAATGCCTAACATGGGAGCGTTGGTGAGAGCGTCTATTTCTGCCTATGCGGTGTCACGAGGCAGAGGAAAACAAAACATGGAGTTTGCTATTGCGCTTCTTGAAGCGGTTGGGGAGGTATTGGAAGTTCCAGAGGAACGCATGGACTTGGTCACTGCGGTAAGCGGGAGTGGTCCGGCGTATTATTCACTTATGGCGGACGCTCTTGCCAGAGCGGCAGAAGGTGAGGGGCTTGAAGGGAAAATAGCTTACAAGCTTTCCACGGAGACCCTTTGGGGTTGTGCCAAGCTCATTAAGAGTGCCGGCAAAAAACCCGCACAGCTTATAGAGTCGGTTTCCTCGCCTGGAGGTACCACTGAAGCTGCTCTGGCCTACTTCGAAAAGGCGGGCTTCAGCGAGATGCTGGCAGGCGCGGTAAGGGCTGCTAGGGAAAGGTCTTCAAGCCTTTCAGATTAGAGAAATGGAGGGTTAAGGATGGCACTAACGCCAGCTGATATCCATCAGAAAGAGTTCAGGACAGCAAGGTTCGGAGGCTACAATGAGGAAGAGGTCGATTCATTTCTGGACCAGGTTGCAGATGAACTTGAGAAGATAATTCAAGAGAATGCTCGGCTTGAGCAGGAGATAGGTCATCTCAAGAAAAGACTTTCTGAATTCGAGGAAATGCAAACATCTCTTCAGAGCGCCCTACTTGCCGCTACTAGGTCTGCTGAAGCAATCCAGCAACAAGCAAAACAGGAAGCGGCGGTGTTGGTTGCGAAGGCTCGCGAAGAAGCCAATCTTGCGGTGAAAAGGGCTAAAGAGGAGGCAGAAAAACAACTGCGCGCCGCTGATGAGCAAGCGCGCCAGATGGTTTCGAGGGCTCAGGCAGAATGCCAGAAACTGGAGCGTACTCTTTCGAGGCTTGGGGAAGCAAAGGCGCGCTACGTTATGTCTATCAAGAAGATAGCGGAGGAACACCTTGTCCAGGTTGACAGAATAGTAGAAGCTGAAAAAACGGAGCCAGAAGGTTCGGAAGCTGAGGAGGGAGGAGAAAGTGATTTTCCAACCAGCCCTCCCCTTGTCAGCGAGGAGGAAAAACCCGAACCTGAAATTTCCCCTCCTCCCAGCGCTAGCCTAGAAGAAGCAGCGGAAACCGCGGAAGTGAAAGTAGAAGAACCGCTCGAGGAGAAAGTGGCGAAAAATGATGTCCCCGAGGAATCTTCTCCTCCTGAGGAACCAACTGAAACCGAAGCTCCACGCTTGGAGTCCAAGGAAGAGCCTTCCGCAATGGATGTCCAGCTTCCACCAAAAGACAACCCACAAAGCGTAGGTTCCGAGGAGCATGAAGAGAAGAGCAAAGATGTACCGAGCGCAGACCTCATTCGAGAAGTTCTTTCCTTTGATGACCAGGGAGGAAGCATTTTTCTCGACTCTACGACAGAGGATGAAAACCGCGAGCGGCCAAAGAAAATCCGCAGAGTCAGAAAAAGAAAAGATAACGATTTTTTCTGGGAGTGAAGCTTTCTCGAAGCACAAAAATTCCCACTGGAATCATTTCCTTTCTACTGCATGTTTTTCTTGCTTGTTTTGCTTGAGAGTGGTAATCTCAGTTAGCTATGGCAGGTGAAGCAAAAAAAAGGCTCTTCATTGGGATTCCTCTTTCCGCCGATATAAGGGCATACGCTGAGCGTGTTATAGGTTCGCTCCAAGGCAAGCTATCAGATATACGATGGGTTCCTGCTCAAAACCTTCACGTAACCATCAAATTCTTAGGACTGTGCGAGGACTCAAAGGTTGGTGAAATCATCGAGGTAATGAAAGCCGCAGGGGTGTACCTTCCGCTGAGGCTAGAGGTTGGAGGAGTGGGCGCTTTTCCGTCGCTTGCATATGCTAGAGTGATATGGATGAGTGTGAAAGATTGCAGCGGAGAGATAGAAAAAATGTATCGCGTGATAGATAAGGGCGTAGGCAGACTGGGAATTCCTCGTGAGAAGAGAAAATATCATCCGCATATAACTATCGGAAGAGCCCGGGGGAAACACGCGTGTGTTCCCGAAAACGTGGTGAAGGAATACCCCGACAGGAAAGTGCTCAATGCAGATGAAGTTGTTCTGTTCGAGAGCAAACTTAGCAGGGAAGGCGCAAAATATACTGTGATTGAAAGCATCAGTAGCGGGGAAGGAGCAAGAAATGGCTAATGCCGATAAGGAAAAATCACTCGAAATGGCAGTTATGCAAATAGAGAGACAATTTGGCAGAGGTTCCATCATGAAGCTTGGATCGGAGGCAGACCGATTGGCGGTTGATGTGATTCCTACTGGATCTCTCTCACTCGATGTCGCCTTGGGAGTTGGTGGAGTTCCACGAGGCAGGGTAGTGGAGATATTTGGTCCAGAGTCAAGCGGCAAAACGACTGTGGCGCTACATATCCTTGCTGAGGCACAAAAGAGAGGAGGAGTAGGCGCTATCATCGATGCTGAAAACGCGATGGACCCTCAGTACGCTAAAGCGCTTGGGGTAGATATCGACAACCTCTTCATAAGTCAGCCGGATACTGGTGAGCAGGGGCTCGAGATTACCGAGCTTCTGGTGAGAAGCGCGGCACTCGACGTAATAGTAATCGACTCTGTAGCGGCTCTTGTGCCCAGGGCTGAGATAGAAGGCGACATAGGAGATTCGTTTGTGGGATTGCAAGCTCGTTTGATGTCACAGGCACTTCGAAAACTTTCAAATGCCATCAGTCGCAGCCGGACGGTGGTGATATTCATAAACCAACTTCGAGAAAAGATTGGGGTAATGTTCGGCAACCCGGAAGTTACACCTGGTGGAAGGGCGTTGAAATTCTATTCTTCTATACGGATAGACCTTCGCAAGAGCGACACCCTCAAAAGAGGAGAGGAAATACTTGGCAACAGGGTAAGGGCAAGGGTGGTCAAGAATAAAGTAGCGCCCCCATTCAAAACCGCTCAGTTCGACATAATGTACGGTAAAGGCATTTCAAGGGAAGCCGACCTCATTGATCTTGGTGTTAGTTCTGGGATTATAAACAAAAGTGGCTCCTGGTACATTTTTAACAAGGAACAACTTGGCCAGGGCAGAGAAAACGCGAAAACTTTTCTTGCCGAAAACCCGGATATTTCCCTGGAGATTGAGAATCTTATTCGGGAAAATTTCGGTTTGCCTGTTCCCTCTGGGATGAGAGAAGCTGTTGAGGGTGGGGAAAGTGCGAATAAGCAGGGCGACAAGAAAAAAGAGTGAAAACCTGAGTCGAGGTACTGAAGGGCTCAAAAAAGCGATTAGATTTGTTCAGTACAAACCCAGAAGCGCGAACGAAGTAGTTGTAAGGATGAGGAGTTGGGGCTTTGAAGAAGAGGTTATTGATGAGTCGGTGAATGTTCTCGAGGAGAGTGGCCTTCTAGATGACCGGGCGTTTGCTGAGAGCTTTATGGAGGAGATGCTAAATA
>JAQURN010000029.1 GCA_028715585.1 Actinomycetota bacterium
GTGTGGATGGAGAGCACCAAGTCGACCATGAGCTCGTTTGCCCTAGAAGCCCTCTTCCGTTCAGAAATAAATTGAGATGGGGGACGGGATAGCACTACTACCGCGCCGAGGTTTGATAATTTCTCTGCTAGGCGGTCTGCAATTCGCTCGACCGCTTCACTTTCCATCAGTCCCGATGGACCTATCGCGCCTGGGTCGGGAGGAAAGCCATGTCCCGGGTCCAGCATTATACGTCTTCCTTCTATCCCCATAGATGGGAGCCCCTTTTCTGACTCCTTTATAAAGGCGACGCTGGTGTTTCTCGTGATTCTAGAGAGGTTCAAGAGTGCCTGAACCGTTTTTGTCCCAGCGATTCCATCGGGATGGAGGCCAAAGTTCTTCTGGAATTGTTCGACCGCGTTGGCGGTTTCTTCATTGAATATCCCGCTTTCTTTCCCGCTGTAGAACCCCAGCGCGTTCAGTCTCCTTTGAAGATCCGCGACGTCGTCGCCTCTCAGGGGCGGCTCTCTTAAGTAGAGAAAACGGCTGCCTAGCGAGCGACTTGCTTCCACAAGGTGGCGCCACGTGTCGGGACCAACGATTCCGTCTACAATCAAGCCTTTTTCTTGTTGGAATGCCCGAATGGCTTGTTCCGTTTCTTCTCCAAAGAAACATTCTTCCAGCTCAGCGGCTTGAGAGTCCAAGTATCCCGCGAGGACAAGGCGAGATTGTATATCCCCCACTTCTCTGCCGCTTGACCCTTTCTTGAATAGCTTCAATGGAACCTGCCTGTGGATTTGTCTGCGTTGCTAGTCAAAAACTTTCGCTGAATTATATATCACTTTCGCTTTGCCTCGAGGACTTTATACCTGGATTCAAGAAGTGGCCTTTGCTAACATTAAAAGGAGTTGATTTGGAGAGAATGCAGCCCCTCTCTAGCGAAGAAAAAGCGGGGAAAGGACTGCGTTGTGAAATGGATGACGCGCGTTTTGTGCTCGAGAAAGTTCGAAGTTCGCCTCTTTTCGGCGAGCTCGTATCCTCATGCCTTCCGCCAGGCGAATCGCGTATTTCCTGTCGCGGCGTAGGGGTTCCTCTCCTTTGTTCCCTCCTTTACGAAGCCTTCGGGGGCCCCATGGTGGTTGCTGTTTCCCAGGAACCCCTTGGGCTTTCGCAGGATATCGCGGAATTCTCTCCTGGAGAGGCCTTCGATTTGCCAGAGCCCCTAATGCTGGAGGAGGTTTTTCACCCCTACGATGAAACGGCCAGCAGAAGGTTGAAATCTGTCCAAAGACTTTCTGAGGGAAGACTCATTGTGGTGGGACCAGAAGCATTTGCGGCAGGCGTGCCCCCGCTGATGAAGGACCCCTGGCCCCTGAAAATTTCCGTGGGGTGTGAGATGAAACTCGAGCTGCTTCTAGAAGCGCTTGTAGAGGGGGGTTACACGCGGGAGTACCAGGTGGAGGGATGGGGACATTTCGCGTTGAGGGGAGGGATACTTGACATCTTCCCCCCCGCCCGCGGGATGCCCATTCGCATCGAGCTCCTGGGCGATAGAGCCGAGTCGATTAGAGAATTCAATGTTTTAACGCAACGCTCCACGGGAAAGCTGGAGGGTGTGGAGATACTTCCATTCTCCTACGAGGGGGTAAGCGTAAAGAGCGAGCCCTTCCCCGGAACGAGGGTGGTTTTGGTGGATCCGGAGGAGATAGACGCGAAACTGAGCCGACTTTTCCCAGAAAGCCAGAGGAAGGCAAAAGATTTAGCCGAGCTTTGGGGCGGAGATTTAGTTGAGGTTGACACTTTCGGGAGCGGGCAGGAATCTTCTTTTACCTTTCCGGCCGAAGCCGCCCGGCAATACGCGGGGGACATTCCCAGCGCTATGAAGGATTGGAAAGAGCTCATCCATCGGAATTGGGATGTCCTTTTACTGCTCGAAAATCACGGGCAGCTTCATCGCCTCAGGGAGATTTGGAATGAAGAGTTCACCGATATTACCTGCCCAAGGATGGGAATCGGCTCGACAAGGAGAGGTTTCCAGATACCCGCGTTAAAGACAGCGCTCTTTTGCTATGGCGACATCGTGAAGAGGAAGGAGCGCCCGCGGCATCCCAGCAGGTTGCCGGGCGGAGCCCCCGTTTCTAGTTATGCGGAACTCGAAGTGGGGGGATACGTCGTTCACGCCGACCAGGGAATAGGTATCTACCGCGGGCTGAGGCAGAAGGAGGCACTCGGTATAAGCAGGGAATACCTTCTGATTGAGTATGCGGAAGGGGACAGGCTATATGTTCCAACCTCCGAGCTCATGAAGGTTCAGCGCTATACGGGTGTGGAGAATCCAACAATACATCGGCTGAGAGCCCGTGACTGGTCGAGGGCGAGGAAGAAGGCCAGGAAGTCGGCTGAAAAAACGGCTAGGGAGCTCTTGGAACTCTATCTGCAGAGGAAAAGCGAACAGGGTTTCGCGTTTTCGGCTGATGGCCCCTGGCAGGGAGAGCTCGAGGATTCTTTCCCATATGAGGATACCCCTGACCAAGCTCGAGCGACGCGCGAAGTGAAAGAGAACATGGAATCAGAGGAGGTGATGGACAGGCTCATCTGCGGCGATGTCGGCTACGGGAAGACTGAAGTTGCCATAAGGGCAGCTTTCAAATGCGTCGCGGACTCGAAACAGACTGCCGTCCTCGTCCCCACCACTATTCTGGCAAGACAGCACTACGAGACGTTCAAAGAACGCCTGGCGCCCTTCCCTGTTAGGGTCGAGATGCTTTCCCGCTTCCTTTCCGAAAGGGAACAGAAGCGGGTCGTGTCGAGTGTCCGGGAGGGGAAAACTGACATTGTCATTGGCACACACAGGCTTCTAGGTGAGGACGTTTCGTTCCGCGACCTCGGACTCCTGGTTATTGACGAAGAGCACAAATTCGGGGTGGAGCACAAGGAGAAGCTAAAGCGTCTGAAGAGAAATGTTGACACGCTCACGCTTTCCGCGACCCCCATACCCAGGACCTTTCAGATGATGCTCTCGGGGATTAGGGAGGTGAGCCTCATCGATACCCCCCCCGAAGACAGGCATCCAGTTTTTACTTACGTGGGGAAATTTGGTGTTGAGCTTGCAAGGAGAGCTATAGCTTACGAGCTTTCCAGAGGAGGACAAGTTTTCTATCTTCACAACAGAATCGAGACCATAGAGAAGGTGAGGGATGAAGTGAGAGCGCTTGCCCCAGGGGCGAGCGTCGCGGTTGCGCATGGGAGCATGGATGAGGAGGAGTTAGATCGCGTGATGCTCGAGTTCGCGGATGGGATCTATGACATTCTTGTGTGCACAACTATTATTGAATCCGGACTCGATCTCCCAAACGTCAATACGCTCATAGTTGACAGGGCGGACCTCCTGGGACTTGGTCAGCTCTACCAGGTTAGAGGAAGAGTCGGCCGTTCGGAGAGGAGGGCTTATGCGTATTTCCTCTACCCGGAAAAGCAGTTCCTGACTGCCGCGGCGAAAGCGAGGCTTGCTGCCATGAGTGAGATGGCATCCCTCGGCTCGGGAATGAGGGTCGCGATGAGAGACCTTGAAATTCGGGGGGCTGGCAATCTTCTTGGGAGGGAACAAAGCGGGCACATAGAGGCGGTTGGCTTCGAGCTTTATTGCGAACTCTTGAGGGAATCCATTGACGCCCTTAAAGGGAAGACGGCTCGCGAGGCAAGGTTAGCGGCGGTTGAGCTGCCGGTGGATGCTTACATTCCCGAAGAATATATCTCCGATGAGGAAATGAGGGTGGAAGAATACAGGAGACTCATTCTTTCAGGGAGAAATGGGATGATAGACGAATACGAGGAGGAATTGGTGGACAGGTTTGGCAAGATGCCTCCCCAGACGCGGCGAATGATTGAGATTGAGAAACTGAGGAGCGAAGCCGGAGAGGCAGGCCTTGAATCCCTCATAATGAAAAAGGGCGAAATCCAGATGCGGTTTCTTCCGGGCGAAAAGCCTCGCGCTCACGACATCCGCTCCCTTGCTCGGGTGGGCGAAGGAGGTTTTCTGGATGGCATCTATTTCGATGAAGCCGAGGGGAAACTGAGCTTCAGGTTGAAACCCGGCGCTGCCGACGCAGCTGGGGACGAGCTCATTTCCTGGTTGAGAGAAATTATCGGCAGGCTTCCCCTCGAGTGCGAGAAGCCTCGAGCGGCGATTGGCTGAAGTCGGATTGCCAACTTCTGGCTGGGCTCCTTCATGTGGGGACTGCTTGAACAGGAGGGCCAGTGCACAAAAAAGCGCGCATCATTGATGAATTATTTGTAGCCTTGTGCGCGCTTTTGCTTCTAACATTTGCTGGTTGTTCGGGAGGCGCGTTCATCAGAGTCAACGGGCAAGCGATTCCCGAGGATGAATTTCGCAAAGAAGTCGAAATACGCCTTGAAGCCACGAAGAAGAAGAACCCTCGAGAGCTTGAGGGAGAAAAGGGAAAGAAGCTCATGGAGGAGACCAAAAGACAAGTAGCGACAGACCTCATACGGGACGCCCTCATGGAGCAACAGGCAAAAGAACTAAATGTGCCGATTCCCTCGTATTCCGCGAGGGAGCGGATAGAGAGAGAAAAGAGAGAGAAAGGATACGACGATTTCGCTAACGGCTTGAGGGAGCAAGGGCTCACCGAGGAGAAGTACAGAGAAAAAATTGCGAAAGAACTTCTAGTTGAGGAGCTGGGGAAGGAGGTAACCGGAGGCTTGAGCGTAGCCCCCGAGGAAGTGGAAAATTTTTATCTCACCAACAAAGGGCTCTTCGGGACAGCGGAAAGCGTTCACGTTGCCCACATCCTCCTCGAGTCTGATGGGGAGGCAAAAGGGGTGGAAGCCCGCCTGAAAAAAGGGGAAGACTTCTCGGCTCTGGCAAAAGCTTTTTCCTCCGATGACGCAACGGGGCCAAATGGTGGCGACCTAGGCTGGATAGAGAGAGGGACGATGGAACCCGTTGTGGAGGAGGCTGCCTTCTCGTTGCCCACTGGTGGAGTGAGTGGTGTGGTGAAGGCGTCTGACGGTTATCACTTGATAAAGGTCTTGGAGCGCAGGCCTGAATACATCCCGCCTTTTGAGGAAGTCAAGGAAGAGGTTGAGAAAGTCTTGCTTACCAGGAAGAAGGAAGAAGCCTTTGCCGATTGGCTGAAGACTGTTTATGCCAACGCAAAGGTCGAGCTCCCTGGGGAGATTGGTAAGTGGGACCCTTATCTCGGGATGGTAATAAAGAAATAGCCCCTTTCTAAAGAGCCGGGAAACCAATACTTGGAGGCTTGAGGAAAAGTGAGAGAAAAGGACAGAGAGGAGAAGGCCTCTCCGCCCGAGCCAGAGAGACTTGGGCTTGCGTTTGAGAGGCTTGCGGGGATAATGGCGAGGCTTAGAAGCCCTGAGGATGGATGCCCCTGGGACCTCCAGCAGACGCCCGACACGCTTGCGCGCCACCTTGTGGAGGAGGCTTACGAAGCAGTCGAAGCAATAGGGATGCGCGATTGGGAACACCTAAGGGAGGAGCTGGGGGACGTGCTGCTCGAGGTTGTTTTTCAGTCCAGGATTGCCGAGGAGGAAGGGAGGTTTACTCTGTGTGAAGTCGTGGATGAAATCTGCGAGAAGCTCGAGCGAAGGCATCCCCATATCTTCGGTGACGAGAAGGCAGATTCGGCGGAAGAGGTTTTACAGAGATGGGAGAAGATAAAGGGGGAAGAAGGGAAGGATACGTCGATTGGAAAGAGCACGGCTCTGCCGCCGTTACTCGCTGCCTGGAAGGTTCAACGGAAGGTGGCAAGAGAGGGTTTTGACTGGGCTCATCCCCACCAGGTGGTGGATAAGCTTCTCGAGGAGATAGAGGAGCTGGAGGAGGAGATGAAAAAAGCGGAAAACGCGCCGGAAGGGGGAAGCAGCGCCCTTCAGGGAGAATTGGGCGACCTGCTTTTTACCTGTGTGAATCTCGCGCGTCACCTTGGCGTGGATCCCGATCAGGCCCTTAAGGAGAGCATCCGCGAATTCACGAAAAGGTATGAATTCATCGAAGCTGAGGCGAAGAGACGCGGCATCGAGACTTCCGCGCTTTCACTCGAGGAGAAGGATAGGATTTGGGAGAATGCCAAGAAAAGCCGTTCTTGAAAAGGGGAGGTGAGTGGAAGCGATGGAAAATGAAACGCGAACTGAGGAGACATCACCTGGTGTGCGCAAGAGAACAAAAATTGTCTGCACGATTGGACCGTCCTCGCTCGACGAGAAGACGCTCGCCAGAATGGCAGAAGCCGGGATGGACGTTGTTCGGATAAATTCTGCCCATAGCTCCGCCGAACAGATTGTGTCTATCATGGGAAAGGTCAAGCGAGTCGGGAATATTGTCCGCAGAAGGATTGGAGCAATGCTCGACCTCCAGGGGCCAAGGCTTCGGGTTGGCCCAATCAAAGGCTCAGAAGTGGAAGTTCGCGCTGGCCAGGAGCTAAGCATATTTGCCGGTGAGAAACTGGGTGACGAAAAGTCCTTTTCTCTTCCTTATGCAAACCTTCCTGCCGAGCTCGAGCCCGGGGACGCGGTTCTCATAGGTGATGGGCAAATAAGGTTGGAAGTCATCTCTGCACGCGGCGAAGAGATTCTCACGAAAGTTGTTGAGGGAGGCATTTTGAGGCAGGGGAAAGGGGTCAACATCCCTGGAAGGCTGCGAGGTTTGCCTGCTTTCACCAAGCGAGACGAAAAACATCTCGCGGTAGGGCTGGATGTTGGTGTTCACTGGATTTCCCAGTCTTTTGTGAGGGACGCCACGGACGTGGTGAGGCTGAAGGAGAAGATTGCGGAAGTGGGCAAATCCGTGCCGGTGGTTGCGAAAATCGAAAAAGGCGAAGCGGTCGAGAGAATTGACGAGATCCTAGAGGTATCCGACGGGATTATGGTGGCTCGGGGCGACCTTGGCGTTGAAATTCCACCGGAGGACGTTCCCCTCGCGCAAAAAAGGCTGATTGCCAAATGCGTGCGGTGGGGGAAACCCGTCATAACCGCCACCCAGATGCTCGAGTCAATGGTGGACAGCCCTGTCCCTACCCGCGCTGAAACAAGTGATGTCGCCAACGCGGTGCTGGACGGGAGCGACGCCATTATGCTCTCTGCCGAGACCGCTATTGGCAGGTATCCTGTGGAGGCGGTGGAGATGATGAAAAGGGTTGCGGTTCGAGCCGAGGGAACAATTGATTATGGGAAGTTGCTTGAAGAGGGAGGCAAGCGGGCATGCCGTAGCGCCGCGGATTCAATAGCATACGCGGCTTGCAAGATAGCTTCCGACCTCGACATCCCCACCATAATTTCGATATCCCGTTCTGGCTATACCGCTAGGATGATAGCGAGTTATAGACCAAAGGCGAATCTCCTGGTAGCGAGTCCTTCAGAAGAGGTTGTGAATCAGGCTTTGCTCTTTTGGGATACCCTGGGTTTTGTAGTCCCGCCGATTCAAAGGGATTTCGATGAGACAATCAAAGACATTATTAAGACCTGCCTGGAGAAAGAATTCCTGAGGAGGGATCAGCTAGTTGTAATAACCGGGGGTTTTTTGGGAGAGGAGGTTGGCACCACAAACTTGGTTCATGTAAGAAGGGCAGATTGAGGCGCACGGGGAGCTTGAAGACATGGTTGGAAATGGGACAACGAGGAAACCGGCTCGGGGGAGGACTGCTCCCAAGGGGGCTAGCAGGTCCTCTAGTCCAGTCCAGTCAGGCAGGGCTAGCCGAAAGAAGAGCTCTCGGTCTCTATCTCTAAGAAAACTCACGCCGCTGCTTCTCTTTGCGACGTTTGTGGCGATTGCTGTGGGACCGGTTTCCGCGAACATAAAATCTAGCAGCAGGCTCGAGGCAAAAGAAAAGGAGCTCGCCGCGGAGAGAGAGATTACTACCGAATTGCGCGAACAGGTGAGGAAGGCGAAAACTCTCAGATACGTGGAGGAAGAAGCAAGACGCCAGAGGCTGGTTGCCCCTGGCGAGACCCTCTACATCGTTGCTCCAGATGGCTCAAGAGAGAAAACCGAGTACAGGGTGAAGGGCATCCAGTCGATGGATGAGGCATGGGAGAGAGTCCGCAAAATGCTTTGCTGTAAGCACGGGCGAAACCCGCTTGAAGTGATAGATTCAAAAGACGAATTAAAGTAGCGCATCGAGGTTGTTGCCGTGTGACTTGGTTCTCCCTAAAGGGGTATAATTCTGCCAGCAAATTTGCCTGTCATTGCTATTTTCTTTAGAGGAAGTGAGGAAATTGGACTGCGAACTACATTCTGGGCAAAAAACCGTCGGAATATGCCTCGACTGCGGGAGGGCAATATGCCCTCAGTGCATAGAAGAGAGCCAGGACAGTCTCAGGTGTCCTGAATGTCGCCAGAAAGAGGTCGAGCGAATTGCCGCCATGATGCGAGCCCCTATCTCCCAGGTGCCGCGTCCCAAGAAGAAAAAGCGCGAAAAGCCTGCTAAGACAAAGGGGCAGGTGCCACCTGTCTTAGAGGAAGCCCCTCCACCTGTTCTAGAGGAGGTTCCCCCTTCAGCTCCCCCACTCGTCCTAGAGGAGGTTCCCCCTCCGGCTCCTCCACAGGAGCCGGCTGAGGAAGTTCCACCTTTGGTTGGGGAGGTTCCAAGCGAACCAAGAGGGCTGGAGGTGAGGCCGATTACAGGCGTTCCAGTCGGCGAGGAACCCGCTTCTCTCGCGGTAGGACCCACTGCTGATTTCGAGGAACTTGTAAGCCCGCGGGAAGAAGAGGAAGAAGCCCTTCTGGGTGCTCCACAGGCGGAACGCGCCGAAATTCCACTGGCGGAAGAGGGGCTTGAAGGTATGATTGCCCCTCCACCCTCCCCGGTTAGCGCCGGCAAAAAGAAAAGTAGGTGGTGGAGGAAGAAAGAGAAACCCCCTAAGGTGAAGAAAGAGGAAGAGGAAGCCTTGCCCCCTCCGCCTCCTGAATTCAGCGAGATGCCCCCCGTGGAGCAGCCCCCCGCCCCGCCAGCAGCGGGGATAGAGGTCGAGCCTGTGCCACCGGAAGTAGCCATCCCACCGCTGGCGGAGGAAGTGCCACCTCCAGAGTATGGCGCCCCGCCAGTATCTGAGGTCGAAGAGGCACAACCCCCAACCCTGGAGGAAGAACCTTCCGGGGAATTCCCGCCTGGGCTTGGAGAAGAAGAGGGAACGCTCGAAGAAGCAAGACCCGAGATGTTTACCAAAGAGGATTACCTTCCTCCGCCGGAGTATGAGGAGTTCTTTGTTTCCGAAGAGAAGGAAGAGGCCCCACCTGCTCTTGAGGAAATTACGAGCTCAGAAGTGGCAGAGGGGGGAGAAGGTAAGGAGGCAACAGGGGGATGGCCATTTGAGGAAGTTCCTCCTGTGGGGTTGGAGGAAGAGAAAGGCGAAGAAACCCCACCTGAGGTGCACAAAGAGGGTGGAGGCTTGGAGGGGGAGGAACCCCAGGAAGAACCTGGAACTCCTACCCATGAGGAAAATCCATGGGCAGGCCAACTGACCGAAGAAGAGACCCACTCATTCTCCTTTGAAGAAGACGTGAAGAAGAAGGAAAAGGAAAAGGGTTCCAAGGACGAGCGTGATTCATTCTGGGAATGAGAGCTCTTTCGAGAAAGCCGAGCGAAAGAAAAGTCTCCCCCGCTAGCCTGCTATCCACGAGCCTTTCCGAAGAGTTTTTTCGGCTCCTCTCTGGGGACATTCCACGCCTTTCGATGCCCGCGGAAGAAGACCTTTGTGTTATTGAGAGACAATTAGGAAGAAAGCCAGAGGGGCAGGTTTTTATAGCCCGCAGGTGTTCGCACGGGAAACCTGCTGTTATTCTTACCGTGATAGGCGCGTCGCCTTGGAGGGGTCCTCTCCCGCCGTTTCTCTGGCTTGTGTGTTTACATCTTGCGCGGGAAGTCTCCAGGCTCGAAAGCAAAGGGGTTATACGTGAGCTTCAGAGAAAGGTGGACCTCGACGAGAAAATTAGTTCTCGCCTTGCTTTTGAGGAAACCAGCCTCTGGGGGCTGAAGAGGAGAACTTCAAGACTCCTGGGTGTCGAAGGGTTCGATTTGTCCCACAGATGCGAAGGGATAGCTGGTGGAAGAAGGGGAGCAGTAAAATGCCTCCATGCCCACCTTGCCTTTCACCTTGCTTTTGGAGAAGGGGTCATCGGGGAAGAGTGCCTCCAGATGATGGGAAAAGGGCGGTGTATATGGTGTGAGAGGATACCAGAGGCTTGCATCCATTGATATCGGCACAAATTCGACCAGGATGCTTGTTGCCGACTGCAATGGGTTTATAACAAAGACGATTGATAGAAGAATGGTGATTACTCGTCTCGGCAAGGCAGTGGACGGAACCGGCAAGCTCGATAGCGAAGCCATCGAGGGGACCCTTTCCGTCCTTTCGGAGTATGCTCGCCTGCTGTCTTCTCATAAGCCGGATAGAGTTAGCGTTGCTGCTACGAGCGCGTTGAGGGACTCGGCTAACGCGGGTGATTTTGTTAGTCGGGCGGGTGAAATTACTGGCTCTGAGGTGGAGATTCTCCCGGGCGGGGAAGAGGCTCGTTTGAGCTTTGTGGGAGCCGTGTCCAACCTTCCCCGAGGGAAGGTTGGCAGGAGGGCAGGAAAGATATTCGTATTCGATATCGGCGGCGGTAGCACCGAACTCATAGCGGGCAACCTTCCGAGAAAGAGAAGCCGTTTGTTGTACGAAGAGCCGAGAGTCAGGAGCATTCAGGTCGGCTGCGTTCGGATGAGTGAGCGCTTCCTGAAGGGGGACCCCCCATCACCAGTGGCGCTTGGCAGGATGGAGTCTTACCTTGTCTCTACCCTCAAGCCGGCTTTCGACTCGCTTTTCCAGAGCAAACCATCCCTAGTAGTTGGGCTTGCGGGCACTGTTACCACTGTTGCCGCGATAAAGCTGGGGTTGACGGAATACAACTCGCAAGCCATTCACCACTCTTGCCTCCTGAGAGAAGAAGTGGAGGAGATTTATAGGAGGCTGGCATCCGTCCCACTCTCGGACAGAAAAAAGATTATGGGGCTTGAGCCCGAAAGGGCGGATATCATCGTTGGAGGCATAGCGGTTCTCCGTGCCGTGATGGATCTTGCTGGGGTGGACGAGATATTAGTGAGCGAAAAGGATATCCTGGATGGATTGATTCTTCGTCTCTATGCCAATACAACGGCAGGGGCTTCCGATTCTTGACCCTTTTCAACACTGGCAGGCGTGAAGTAACATTGAATCTGGTGAGATAGGGGCGGGGATGCCGGAATTGGTAGACGGGACGGGCTTAAAACCCGTTGTCCATTGGACGTGAGGGTTCGATTCCCTCTCCCCGCACCAGCACAATAAGGGGGTGCTAAAGGATGAATCT
>JAQURN010000030.1 GCA_028715585.1 Actinomycetota bacterium
AGGGTAAAAGAGACAAAGCAGATTCTTCCACCTCGAAGCGGATGGTAGAGAAAGGAAAGTTCTCGCAGTTGATGCGCCGTGATGCGTCAAGTGATGTGAATCTCGTGAGGAGATGGAAGAGTGGAGAAGTCGAAGCATTTGGGGAGTTAGTCGGGAAATACCAGGATTCCCTTTATAACCTTATTTTCAGGCTTGTGGGCAGAAGGGAAGAGGCGAGGGATTTGACTCAGGAAACTTTTCTCCGCGCATACGAGAATATGGATTCTTTTAAGGCGGGGAGGCCCTTCAAACCATGGCTTCTTAGGATAGGGGCAAACGCGGCAATAGACTACCTCAGACTCCAAGAGAAGGGCGCGGTTTCGTTGGACGCTTGTTATAAAGAGGGGGAAATACCCGACCACCTGTCTCTGGATGTCTATTCGGGGGGAGAGAAAAGCGACAATCCTGAGGATTTGAGCATTTCCACGCGGATGGTGGAACTTGTGGACGAGGCTCTAGCCAATTTAGACCCGCGTTACAGGGCGGTTTTGATTCTTCGCTATACAGAAGGAATGACATACCGAGAGGTGGGAAAGGTTTTGGGCGTTCCCGTGAGCACCGCCAAGACATGGGAACGCAGGGGCAAAGCTATTCTCTTCGAGGTTTTGAAGGGAGAGATGTAATTTGGCAGAGGCAAATCTCAAGAATTGGATTCGTTTGTTTGTTCATTCCGCTGAGGGAAAGGGAGGAGCCGCCGGCTTTCGCGAACTAGAGGAGGCATTGCGGATGGTCAGGCGCATCGAGGCTCCAGAGGGTTTGTACGATTATGTGATGAGAGCAGTGGAGTCACTTTCCAAAGGTTCGAACGAGGGAGAGGAAGAAACCTCTGCCCGCCGATTTTACCCCTGGATTTTTGGTGGCGCGGCGTTGGGGCTTTTCGTAGCGGCGTTTTCAGCCTTGCGGATACTTAGAAGGCGTGGAAAAGGCGAGGGAGAGAAGCTTGCCCCTATAGGCACGGCTTGATGTCTGGAGTTTAGTGGGAGATACAAAGGTGAACTCAAAAAGCGCGGCAAGAAAAACATTTCCCAACGGTGAATCGCTAGCAATCGTTGGCGCGGGCTCATGGGGAACCACGCTCGGCCTTGCGCTTGCGGAAAGATTCGACAGCGTTTTGCTCATCGCGAGGAGAGAGCAGGTTTCCCGAAAGATAAACGAGCTTCACCTAAACGAGGAATACCTTGGGAAGGTTACCCTGCCGAATAACGTCTTTTCCTCCACTTCACTCGAGGCGGTCAAATTTTCACCTGCCATATTAATAGCGGTCCCTTCGTCAGGGATGCGCGATGTCGCATCCGCGCTTTGCCAGCTCGAGTGGCGAGAAGGGAAAATGCCCCAGGTTTTGATAGCGACCAAGGGCTTCGAGAGGCGTACTGGACTTTTAGCAATCGAGGTTTTCGAGGAAGAGGCTTGCTCATCCGATTACCCCATGTGGGGTGAGCCACTGGTAATTTCTGGTCCTTGTCTTTCCAAGGAAATTTGTCATGGTTTCCCTACCTTAGCCGTTATTGCTGGACGAAAAAAAGATTCCGTTGATTTCTGGAGGGAAAAGCTTTCGTCTAGACTTTTAGGATTTATGAGCTTTTATGAGCCCCTTGGCGTTCAGTGCGCAGGGGCGTTGAAGAACGTATATGCCGTAGGATGTGGGATTATGGCTGGCGCCGGTTTTGGGGCGAACGCCACCGGGCTCCTCGTCTCGAGAGGGCTAGAAGAAACCAGGCTTTTCGTAGAGGCAATCGGCGGCGACCCCCGTGTTATCTGGACGCCCGCGGGAGTGGGCGACTTCGTTGCCACGTGTGTATCCTCTGAGAGCAGAAACCATGCCTTTGGGAGGGCAATCGCAAGAGGAAACGCATTGAAAGGGGTAGGTGGGGTAGCGGAAGGCGCCTCGAGCGCTTTTGAGGCCGTGAAGAGAGCCCGCTCCATAGGTTTTGGGCTTCCTCTTGCCGAGAGAATCGCTGACGTAGTGGAAGGGAGGGGAAGCATCTCGTCCGTTGTTTCTGCCGTGCTTTCACCCCTGTGCCCTGAGGTTTTTACGCTGACGAAACGAAGGTTAGCCTGCGGCGCCTCTCTTTGCTAAGGTTTTTGAGCAACTTTTTTAATGTTGCCTCTGGAGGTCGAAGATGGATGGATATAAATTGGACGAAGTAGAACTCAAGGAAGCGCTAAGAAAGGAGCACACAGCTACCCTTGAGGAACAATCCTCTCGTCTTGAGTCCCTTTTTGGCTGGAAACCGGCTCCGATTGAAAAGGTTGCCATTCGTTTTCTTTCCAAGTTCATGCTTCCCTTGGAGGAGGGTTCATATACCGAGCGTCCTTTGCCGAGCGCGACACATATCGCAAACCTCCATCCTGTTGATGAATTCAGCGTTTTTGCCTTGAGGCGCGCGAGCTATTTGAACAAGCTTATCCTTGCCGCGAGACTCAGGAGAGACTCGGGCTTCAACATCGTGGAGATTGGAGAAGGTGGCGAAAGAAAATCCTCACCAGGGCTTGGTGTGGCTCGGAAACGTACAAGAGGTAAGAGGACTCGTCTGGGGAGGAAGGAATTCGAGAGCCTCGAAAAACTTATCGAAATTCAAGAGGAGTGTCCCGCCGAAATAACCATAACCCCGATAGCGGTTACAGCACACCAGCTTATTCCAGACGCGCCATCTAACTCTGTGCTGGCGAAGTTGTGGAGAGCCATGCCTCAGAACCTGGTAAGGAAAGTTTCATCGAGAGTGAGACTTTTAAGGAGTGGCAGTCTCGAGGCTTGCGAGAACCTCTCCCTTGGACGCTGGCTTCGAGAATCTTTCCGATCTACCTTTCCTCAACAGGCGGCTAAGTCTTTAAGGATTGAGCTTGCTGGAAGGATTGAATCTGAATGCAGAGTTTCCTCGGGTCCACCTCGAAGACCACTGTGGGAGGTTAAACGAAAGGTTCTTTCCGACCCGAGGCTTTGTTCTTTCATGGAGTTTTATGCCCTTTCCGAGGGGCTTTCGAGCGAGGAGGTTATGGAGGAGGCGCTTCGTTATCTCCAGGAGATAGCTTCGGATGTGAGCCTTGGGGTTATGAGGCGATTCGTGCGTTTCGTTGACTTTCTCTTCGATCACCTTTTTTCCGAGATTGAGGTCAACAGGAAGGGAATGAAATTTTTGAGAGAATGCGAGAATCGAAAGAGGATAGTTCTTGTATGCTCCCACAAGAGTTATTTAGACCCACTCCTTTTAGGCTACGCGATGTATCGGTCGGGCATGATGCCCCCGCAGCAAGCTGCCGGATTGAACTTGAATTTTTGGCCTGCTGGATGGATTCTAAGGCACTCTGGGGCGTTTTATCTTCCTCGCTCCTTCAAAGGGCGAGAACTTTATAGGGAAGTCTTTTCGGCTTACGTGAGATACCTCCTTTCCGAAAACTATATAACCGCGGTTTACATAGAGGGCACGAGGAGCAGGGATGGAAAGCTTTCCATGCCAAAACTTGGTTTTCTCAAGATACTTGCCGATTCGCTCAAATCAGGAGCTTGTGAGGATATCGTCCTGGTTCCAGTTTATCTTGGATATGACAAAGTGCCCGAGGAGGCAGCGCACGTCAGGGAGATGCTGGGAGGAAAAAAGGTAAGCGAAAGCATCAAGGTTTACGCAAAGTTGTACAAGTCTGTAGGGAGCTACCATGGGCGCGCTTATGTGAGGGTGGGGGAACCGGTGGAGATGAGAGACTTGCTGGAGAAAGGAGGGCTTCAAGGCATGGCTAATCTCTTGTGCGATGAGATAAACAAGATTACTCCCATTTCCCCGAGGTCTTTTGTTGCTTCCGCTTTTCTTTCGCGCACGGATGAGTGGGTGGCGAAGGAGGAAGTGTGGGGTGCCCTGGAAGTCCTCATGGCACTTGCCGAGGGGCGAAAAATCCCCTTGGGAATGAGCCAGGAGGAGATTTCCAAATCATTTGAGAGCCTAGTGGCGGAAGGACATCTAACTAAGGAAGAGAGAGGGGGAAAAGAAGGTTACAAGCTCAAAGCCTCCGGTAGATATTTCCTGGAGTATGCCAAGAATATGTTGATAGCTCACTTCCTCCCCGAGGCAATAGTCTCCGCGTCGCTTGTTAGCATTTCCGCGGACGGCACGACCGTGAACGAACAAGCTGTTAGAGAACGTTCGCGTTTCCTGGACTCGCTTTTTGGGTGTGAATTCGTTTCTATCTCTTCTCCTGAGTGGGAGGCAAGAACAGAAGAGGCGACCCGATGTTTGTGCGAAGTCACCCCTGGCGGCAGTTTGTCTTGGCACCGGGAGAGAGCACTTGTCTTTGCTTCCTTGATTCGCTCGAAGCTCGAGGCTTATTATGTGGCGCTTTGCGCGCTCCTCGAGGTTGAACCTGGAGCCAAGATGCCAAAAGGGGAATTCATCCAACTTTGTTTTGAAACTCATGAGGAGCTTTTAGGGGAAGGAGTTCTCAAGACGCCCGAGTCAGCATCGAAGCCGAGTTTTGAATGCGCGATTGAAAAATTTTCCCACGATGGTTTATTAGCGTGTTCCCAGGAGGAGTCTTCCGCCGATACGGTTGGAGATCTAATTGAGAGATTGGAAGATGGCGGAAGAGGGGAGAAGTTGAAAGAGGAACTGCTCAGCTTCTTGCGCTAACCAGGTCTGGCTCTTATTTCCCGGATGAGCTTTGCGGAAATGGGAGCTATAGGTAGAGCGGCAAGGTACATTTCGCAAAACAAGAGGAAGAGAATGAGCTCGTCTTTTTGGTTTTTCTCCTGGGGCTCGCTTGAATAGTTTTCACTTTTATCTGTTTTCTCGCTATTTTCATTTCTCGAGGAAAGCGCTTTTGGGGATTCGCTTTCTGCCTGGTTTCCCACGACCAAAGGATTGCTTTCGGTTTTTGGGCTTCCAGATTGGGTCGTTGCCTGGGAGTTTTTACTTACTCCTGCTGGGCTACTAAAGTCGGTTTTATTTCCCGCCTTTTTGGCATTAAGAGGGAAAGGACATCTCGAGAGTGCTGGGATTGCCTCCGCGGTCATCCACACGGGATTGGAATCGGTGGTGGAAGAGTATTTGATATGTCCATCTTCGCATTGAAGACTTTTCAGAAAACTCATGGGGTTCTTGTTGCCTTTGCTCCATTTGGCTGAGGCTGGATCTTCCCCCGCTGCGATAATAGCTTGAATCGCCCAGGAGGTAGAGGCGCAATTTGAATGCGCGGATTGCCAGCAGAATCCGCCATCGTTTGCCTGACAGAATCGTAAAAAGGAAAGAGCCCTTTTGATGGTGGAGCTTTCCTTGCTCTCACCTGCTGACATGAGAGCCTGGATTGCGGCAGCGGTATTGTCGGGGTCGCTTGCCCCTCCTGATGAATAACCAAACCCCCCATCGGGGTTTTGTTGGGACGAAAGCCAGGTTCTCGATAGAGGTGGCAGTTGTTCACCAGCCGCGGCGAGCGCTAGCATTCCCCACATGTGTTCGTTTACGAGACTCCCTATGTGCCCGTCCGCCCCCATGTTCGATTTTATTTCAGCCACCAGGTTTCTGCCTCCAAAACTATGGGGGTTCGCTTTTGTGGCGCTTACGGCAAGGCACCCTCGCATTACTTCCGTGAGGGCTTTCCACCCAGGAGCGGTGGAAGCGAGGAATTCTACCGGTGACTTCCCTCCTTTTCGCACACCATCTGGCTCCTCGCCCGCCGCCCTGATTGCAAGTATCGCCCAAGCTGTGAGCTGGTCTGAGGAAGCAGTGGCGTTCCCCTCCGAGAATCCGCCATCTAGGCGTTGTTTTCCTCGGAGATAAGAAAGAGCTAGATTTACCTCGCTTCCTCCGCCTTGTTGTTCTGCCGAGGCAAGGAGGGAGAACAAAGCCATGGAGGAGAGGAAAAGCCAGGTTATAAAGACGGCGAGAAGCAAAAGGCAGATTTTTCTAACTTTTGCGGCTCTCTTTTGCGGTTTACCGAGCATTTGTTTCTGGTGCACTTTTTAACCATTTATTTTTGACGAATCTAGCTTTATTGTTTCCGCCTGGAAGAAAAACCTCGAATGGTACCTTGAAAGTATTTTAATCAGGTCTTCACCGAAGAGAAAGGCAAAGGCAAAGTTCCCTGCCGCGTGGAGCAGGTCGAACCAGGCGCTTGCGGCATATACGGAAAAGATAGAGGCAAGACTCAAGGGTTTGACGAAGCCAAGCACGAAGTAGGCATTCACAATCCATCCGTAGAGAAATCCCCATGCCGCGCAATAGATGGAGAGAGGCCACTTCTTGCCAGTGACGGAGCTTTTGCCGCACAAGCCAGACACGAATCCGCAGATGCCCCATGCCAACATCTGCCAAGGCGTCCATGGGCCATGCCCCAGGAAGAAATTTGAAAGAAGGGCGGTAGTCGATCCCACCATGAAGCCAGCAATTGGCCCAAAAACCCATCCGCTTACGATTATGAGGAAAGTGGAAGGTTGAATGCTTGGAAGGGGAGCAAAAAGGATTCTGCCTCCCACGGAAAGAGCCGAGAGGGCAGCGATTGCTGCTATGGATTTAGAGCTGGATTCCGATTGTTCGAATAGAAGGTAAAAGAATAGGAGGGTGAGCGCGACCGCAATCAGCGAAAGCATCCCTGCGTTTTCTGCCCACTCGTGCTTTCCAATTCCCAGATATATCCAGTAGGAAGAGAAAAGCACCAGGGCAACGAGCGCGATATTCGATTTTTTCTTCACCATCGTCTTTAGCATTTCATAGCCTCTAGTGCCTCTATGGCGTCTTTTTGCGTGATGACACCCTCTTTGAATCCCCTGAATACTTTGTTGAATTGGGTGGTAAAGAAGAGGGATTCAGAAAGCACGGAGTGCTTATCGCCATCGGCGATTATTCTGCCCTCAGAGAGCATAATGATTCTACTCGTGCACTGAGCCGCGAACTCGAGTTCGTGTGTTATCACCACGACCGAGTTTCCTTGCGAAGAGTAGCGGCGGATGAAGTTGGATATCAAAGTCTTGATGCTGGCATCTATTCCTCTTGTGGGTTCGTCGAGAACCAAAAGCGTTGGTTTATATACCGCTACAGAAGCAAGGGCGACAAGCTCTCTTTCACCGCAGGAAAGTTCTTGTGGGTTGCGCTCTCGGAGTGGCTTGATCCCGAGCGTCTCTGTGACTTCCTCGAGGAGCTCTTCTGCTTTCTTTCCTTCTATGCCCATCGCACGGAGGGTGAGCATGAGTTCCTCTTCCACCACATCAGCAAGGAGATGGTAGTTTGGGTTTTGTCCTAGCATCCCACAAGTTTGAGCGAGGGTTGCCACATCCTTTTCGCGAGTGTCTATTCCACACAACTCAACTTTGCCGCGCGTTGGCTTGAGAAGCCCGTTCATATGTTTTGCTAGGGTGGTTTTGCCCGATCCGTTTTCCCCGATTATCGCTACTTCCTCTCCCTCTGCTATCTCGAAACTAACTCCCTTTAGCGCCTCTTTCCCTTCTGGGTATGAATATGAGAGGTGCGAGACTTTGAGGAGAGGATTGGCATTCCTATTGCGTGAAACTATAGGCTCGGGTTTGTTTTTCGAATCCTGATTTTTTTCTTCGGGGAGTAGGGCATTTCTTTTGCCTTGGCGGGAAGCAATGCTCCCGACTATTTCCCTTCCCTCTTTCACTGTAAGAGGAATGAAGCTATTGAAAAGCCTTGTGACGGGGGGGAGGGGAACCCAGGGTTTTTCTCTAGCCCAGCATGCCATCTCTCTCATGCTTCCCCAGAAAGCGAGTTTTCCCTCATCGAGAACGGCAACGAGGTCGGCGAAGTGAGCGCATCTCTCGAGTCGGTGTTCTGAGAGTATGACGGTGAGTCCGAGTTCTTCGTTTAGGGATTTGAGGGTCGAGAGAAAATCTTCCGCGCTTACGGGGTCGAGCTGGCTAGTTGGCTCATCTAAAACCAGCACGTCCGGTTGCATGGCAAGCACTGACGCCAACGCTACTTTTTGTTTTTCCCCCCCCGAGAGGTATTGGGTTTCTTTTCCCCTCGAGTGGCTAAGCCTGAGGGTGGCGGTTGTTTCTGCTATCCTCTTTGCTATGAGCGACTCTTCGAGCGAGAGATTTTGAAGTCCGAACGAGATTTCGCTTTCAACCGAGTCTGTTACGAACTGATTTTCGGGGTCCTGGAAGACCATCCCTACAATCCTCGCAAGGTCTCGGACTTTTGAGCCCAATGTGTCTTGCCCCTTCACCAAAACCCTACCCTGTATCTTCCCTCCGTAGAAATGGGGAACCAGGCCATTTAGCGTCCTCAGAAGGGTTGATTTTCCAGAGCCGGATGAACCAACAACCAGGATGAAATGACCTGCTTCTATCTCGAGATTTATATCCCCGATAGCCGGCTTTTGTGTTTCCGGATACCAATAGCTAAGGTTTCCGATTTTTATGATTTTGTTTCGGTCCATAGACATGACAGAACCCACATTGAAAGAAGAAGCAAAGCTGGGAGGGCGATGGCCGAGACGATGCTTTGGGTGCCCATGAAAGAAATAGAAGGATAGAATTTGAACTCCATCACTCCGTATTTTGCTCCCAGGATGCCGCCTATTAGCGCGAGCGATGAGAAAGATATGACAAAGATGTCCCAGGGAAGAAACTTTCTTCGCGCGCCTTTTGTTTTCCCGCTAGAGCCATAAGCCCTCGACTCGATTGCTTCAGCGAGCCCCATAGCTCTGTCGAGTGAGGTATATACGAGTCTTTTGAGAAGGGGAATGCGGCTTTTCAGGTACTCCATCTTCCCGCATTTGTCTTTCGCGATGCCCCTTGCGCGATGCGCGTCCAGTATCTCGGCGGAGTCCCTTGCGACAGTGGGCACCAGCCGCAAGGCAAGCGCGCTCGTAAGACCGGATTTGAAACCCGACTTTCTCAGCGCGCCTAGTGCCTCGACTGGGTCTAGGATGAGCCACAGAAGCGCGAAGGAGAGGATGACAGCGGCAATCCTCAACCCCATTGTTGCTCCGAAAGCAGTTGCTTCCATGGTGACGTCAAATTTGCCGAGAACTGGAAGAAAGGGACCACTCAATAGAATCGTGGTTCCTTCTCTTGAGAACAGAGGATTGATTATGAAAGCAATGAGTCCCATTCCGAGGCAAAGCTTCCACCATGAAGCTAACTCCTTTTGTTTTCCAGAGAGAAACGCTATTCCCCCCACCGACGCTATGATTGATATTTGCAGGAAAGGGTTTTCGCTCATCAGGGAAAGCAGAACGAAGACCATCGCGAGCAAGAGCTGGGATGTAGGGTGGAGGCTTAAAATTAGATTTTTGTTTACCCTCTTCATCTTGCGCTATCCTTCATGGGAAGAGAAAAGATTTTACCGTCTGAACTTACTGCTATCCCGAACCTGCCCTCTATCTGCTCGGGGTTAGTTATGAGAAGCTCCCCCGCCTGGCGGGCTCCTATCTCTCCATCGCATATGACGAGCCAAAGGGGAGAAGAATCGCCCAGGCCTGTCGCGGTGGCGCAGACCATGGTCGAGATTTCGCCAGGTACCTGGATTCTCGCAAGGGTTTGGTCGAGCAAGAAGATACTGTTTTCTGAAACTTCAGCGAAAGTTCCATAGCCGGATGGATTCGATAAAATTTTAGAGACCCAGTCGAGGCTCAGCTCGCCCTTGGTTATGAAGGCAACGCACGGGAGGCCATCCTCCAGCGGGTCGCGGGAACTCGTTTTCCTGTAGGACACCTTCCCTCCCTTTGCTTCTAGAAATGAGCCGAATTCCCTCGCGAGGCTTTCCAGGTAATTCGAATAGAGAACCATCGTTTTTTTGCCGCTCTTCTGCTTTGTAACTAGAGGCTGTGGATATGCTCCGATAACCGCGGGGACGAAGTTTACCTGGTTCCAGGAGTGATAATCCCACCAGATATAATCTTTGTCTTCAACTTTTACCTCGTTTGCTCCTTTGCCTGAAAGGATGCCGTTGTGGTAGAAAAACCAATCGAAGTTGCCTTCTGGGGTAGAGGATGAAGCCAGCCCATTGATGGAAGAGACGAAACCACCTCCATAAGAAGCCTCGATTTTTGTTGCCTTTCTAAGGAGGTCCATTACAGTCTCGCCGTTTTTTAAGCTCAACTTTTGGCTTTTTATCCTCTTTTCGCCGAAGTCGCGGGTTATATTGAGGAAAGCGACTCCTGCTTCCATCGTTTTTTCCTTTGGCTTGGAAAGCAAACTCTTGACCCCGAATGTCGCAATTGCCAGGAGAGCGACTAAAAGGGCGATGAGCCCTAATGTGTGCTTTGCCCTATTTTGTTTTTTTCTCATATCGAGAGCTCCCCCTCTTTACCTTGCACCAGGAAGTCCTGGGGAGCACCCTCCTCCCATGCTTCCCTGGTGGTTGAAGTAAATTGGCCTTTCCGCTATCACTGGGACATCCTCGGAGGTTACGATGACGGACACGTCTTTTCCAGAGCCCACGACATCGTTGACTCTTATAGTTTTGCGGAACCCAGCTTCGAGCTTCATGGTTTTCGATACGACTGAACTCGTTCCTCCCTCCGAGGTAATGTATTTGATTGACAGATTGGCAGGTCGGTTTGCCGGGTTTGCGAGACAGAGATATGTTTCGAATCCGTCCCTGGTGGTTCCCTCCGCGAAATCCCATCTGTAGGCTGCGTACTTGATTCCAGAGACGTTATGCCCTCCATCGAGCAAGCTTGGTGAAGAAAAACATGTGGGCGCGTATTGGAAGTAGATGGGCCTCTCTGCCGCTATTGGCAGCTCGCTTTCCACAAATATGCTTACGTCTTTCCCTTCTCCTACTGCTTTTTTTACATCCAAGGTAAGGCGACTTGCGGGGGGGATGCTCACCGTTTCTTCCTTTATCACCCCTCCGGTTTCGGTTGCGTACCTCACCGAGCAGGGCGCCTCGCGCCCCTGGGGGTTGAACAGGCAGAGCCATTCCTGGAAGTTGCTTCTTGTCGTCCCCTCGGCAAAGTAATACTGGGTACCCGCGCTTTCTATGCCAGTGGAATTATGGACTCCTCCTGGATATCCTCCCAGAATGTCAAAAGGAGTCTTAAAGTACATAATCCTTTCGGCGCACAATCCACCGTCTGAGCGGAGGGCAATTGAGACGTCCTTCTCCGCCCCAG
>JAQURN010000031.1 GCA_028715585.1 Actinomycetota bacterium
GGCATGACCGGATTGAAAATTCTTCATACAGCGGATGTCCATCTTGGGGCGAAATTCGTCGGGCTCGGCTCGAAAGGAGATGCTCATCGGAGAAGGCTTCTCGAAACCCTCCTCCGTGTCTTTGAAACTGTCGCCCGTGAAAGGGTTGACCTCTTCCTGATAGCGGGAGACCTCTTCGACTCCAATGGCGTTTCCAGAAGCCTCGTAAGTCTGGTGGCTTCCCGCTTGAAAGACCTCTGCGCGAAGGGCATCAAAGTTTGCATATCCCCCGGCACCCACGATTCTTACGACCAGGACTCCGTTTATAGGAGCGAGGAGTTCAGTGGGATAGATAACCTTCATGTGTTCAAAAGCGAGAAAATCGAGCCAGTGGTCTTTCCAGATATCAATTGCACCGTTTATGGAAACGCGAATGCCCACCCCTACACCGAGAAATATCCTCTTCGCCGATTCGAGCCATCTTCACAGACCAGGTGGAAAGTGGGAATTATCCATGCCAGCCTCCTGGCTTTTGCCGAGATTGAAGATACATACATCGTCACTCCTGAGGATATAGCCAACAGCGGGCTCGACTATCTTGCGCTTGGTCATTGGCATTCCATGCGCGAGGTTTCGAGTGGTGGAGTTCTATCTTATTATCCTGGTCCTCCCGAGCTCATCAAAATGGAGAAAGGAGAGCCTGGGAAGGTTCTCGTGGTAGAACTTGGGGAAGAAAGAAGCGTAAAGCCTTTAGAGGTCGGGAAAGCCAGGTTTGAAGAGATTACTCTTGATGCGGGCGAGCTCGAGGAGCCATCGAAGATTTACGACTTGATTGAGAAAGAGAAAGACCCGAACAAGATTTTGAGATTGAGAATAGCTGGAACACGAAAAGGAGAGAGGCTTGACATCGAGTCCATCTCCGAGGTGGCATCGGGAAAGTTTTTTTATTTCAGGGTGGTGGACGAGTCAAAGCCGCCTCCTCGGCTGCTCGAACCCGCCAGTTACGGGGAAAGAACTGTCCAGAGAGCCTATCTGGAGGTTCTGGAGCGCAAACTCCAGCAAGCTCCCGAGGAGGCAAAACAAGACATCATTTCTGCCAAGGAAGTTGGGCTTTCACTTTTGGGGGAGGGGCAAGCGGAGTGATAATAAAAGGTCTAAAGCTCAAGAATTTCCGCGCTTTTACCGAGAGAGAATTTTCGTTTGGGGAAGGTTTGAATCTTGTTAGGGGAAGGAATGAAGCGGGCAAATCGACTCTCGTGAGGGCGATACTTGCCGCGTTTTTTGAAAAGGCTAATGCCAAAAATGAAAGAACTCGCGCCGATAGGTGCTGGCAGGCAGACAGTGCGCCGAGGCTTGAACTGTGGTTCGAGGACGAAGGAGAGGAATACCATCTGATAAAGGATTTCGAGGAGAAAAGAGAATATCTCGAGCGAAAAGGTGACCAAAAGAAATTCGAGTCCGCGAAAGGCGTAGAGGGAAAACTAGCTGAAATTATTGGTTTTGAAAAAGAGGACGACTTTTTAAGGACGGTTTGTGTTACCCATGACCAGATGACCAGCTTGGCTTCTGATGTGGGTGGGGCGGGCAAACTCGCTTCGATGTTGAGAGAAGTTGTCATCGGGGGTAGCCGGGCTGATATCGAGAGTGCTTTGAAGAAACTCGATGCTGAAATCAATGAACTCGAAAGAGGGCTTGAGAAACCAGCCAAGAATCCTGGGGAGATAAAGAAGCTTGAAGTCGAGCTTGACTCAAAGAGGCAAAAAAAGGAGGAAATCCAGAGGGAGTTGGGCGACTTCCGGCAGAAAGAAAAGCGTTATGCGCAAGTCAAAGACGAGCTTTTGGAGAGGGAAAAAAGGTGTGAGGAGTTGCGAGACCTCATCGAGGGAAACAAGAAGATTTTGAGTCTCAAAGAGAAGATGGAATCCGAGAGTAGACGCTTCGACCAGGAGTCGAAAATTCTAGCCGCGCATGAAGAAATGATGGAAATCCAGCAAGAGCTGGAAAGCTTTCCTTTTGCCTCCTCCGATACGGACAAGCTCGAGGAAATCACGGGCGAGCGGCAACGAATGAAAAAAATGGAAGAGCAAAAGGCAGTTACAGAGAAGGGGCTTGACGAAGCTCAATCGCAAAAAAGAACTTCGCAAAGCCGATGGGGGTGGACACTACTTGCTCTTGGCATTATTTTCGCTGTAGCGGGAATAGTGTTTGGCGTCACTAATCACTACCTCTTTTTCCTCCTTGTCCTGCCGGCAATCGCGTTGGTTTTATGGGCGGCAAAATGCTTCTCGGCAGCGCGCAGAGGCTTGCTTGAGAAAGAACAGCAGCTCCAAATTCTCGAGCGGGATAGGGAGGAAATCGAACGGAGGGAAAAAGAGATTTTGAGCCGTTTTCCCTACGAGTCCTTCCAAGTTTTGGAAGGCGCTTATTCTTCCTTCAAAGAGGCTATGAGAAAAAAAGAGCTTGCCGAGGCAGGATTCAAGGCGTTGATTGGAGAGAGAGATTTAGAAGAGGTGAAGAAAGCAAGGAGCGAAGCGGCTCTTCGAGCCGAGGGGTACAGGGCTGAACTCGAGCGGATGGGGCGTCCCGAGCTCGATGCTGAAAAGCTTGTCTCCTATGAGAGGGAACTGGAGGAGCTCGAGGGGAAGGTGGAGGAATTGAGGCGAGAAGGGGAAGAGCTTTCGTCCTATTTCAAATTTACGGATGTAGATTCCCAAGAGCTTACCTGCCTCGAGGAGGAAATTCACGAGCTGGAAGAAAAGTTAGATGACAAAAGAAGAAGGCTTGAGGTTTTGAAAATCGCCAGGGAGGCAATGGAAGAAACCTCGAAATCCATGTTAGAGGAGGCTTTGCCATCGCTTCGAAAGGGCATTTGCGAAACTTTTTCCAAGCTTACCGGCGGGCGGTACGAAGATGTAGAAGTGAGCAGAGACAACCTCGCAATTTCGGTCTATTCCAGGGAAAAGGGAGGGATGGTTTCCGCTGAAGAGCTTCTCGGGCAATTGAGTAAAGGGACTGTGAGCCAGCTTTACCTCTCCGCGCGGCTTGAACTTTCGGAAATTCTTTCCGGGAACTGTCGCCCCCCCCTAATTTTTGACGATTCCTTTTCTTACTTTGACGACGAGAGGCTTTCCAGGTTGTGGGAGATATTGCAAGAGACCGCGAGGGAGCGACAGACATTCGTCTTTACTTGCACCAGTCGGTATGATTCCCTAATTGACGAGCAAACCAAAGTCATCGACATTGGCTGAACGTATGCTTGTTGAAGCGATGTTTCACTGTCTATCAGGGTTTAGTTCGAGGGCAGGAGGCAGAATACTGAAATAGCTGAACGTATTATCAAGATGATATGTAACTGGAGGGAAATTGTTGAACGTCGAAACTTTTACAGATTTTTCTTTTGGAACCAACAGCTATCTCGTTTGGAAGGAGGGTTCGAAAGAGGCCATCCTGATCGATGCGGGAGCATCGGCTGACAGGATACTCGATTTCCTGAAGCGAAATAACCTCTCTCTCGAGGCGATTCTTCTCACCCATGGGCATCCCGACCATGTCGTGGGGGTCGCTGAAGTAAGCAAGGCTACTGGAGCGAAAGTTTATTTGAGCGACGAGGACAAGAAGATGGTTGAATATATGTCCTCTGCTTTCCTCTCCATGCTTGGCATGTCGGAGCTCGAATTGCCAGAAGAATTTGAGCCTCTCTACGACGGGCAGAAGCTCAAGTTTGACGATATCGAAGTTCAGGTTCTCCACACGCCTGGGCATTCGCCTGGAAGTATGAGTTTTCTAATCGATGACGCCCTTTTCGATGGAGATCTCCTATTCAACAACTCGGTTGGCAGAACCGATTTTCCTGGCGGGAGTTTTGAAGTTCTCCTTCGCTCGGTGAAAGAGAAAGTTTTCGTCCTTGACCCCGAAACGAAGGTATATCCTGGCCACATGGGAATGACAACTGTAGGTTGGGAAAAGCGAACCAACCCTTTCCTCACGGGCATCTAGCGTGTCCATAGGAGGGTGAGAGCTTGAAGATAGTGGCAGTGAGTGGAAGTCTTACAGCAGGAGGGAATGTCGAAGCGCTTCTCGATTATGCCCTCGAGGAATACGCGAACAAGAGCGACGTAGAGGTTGAGAAATTCCTCCTTTCAAAGATGGAGATAGCACCTTGCAAGCAGTGCAACTGGTGTTTGAGAAACCAAACGGAATCTCGGTTTTGCAAAATAGATGACGGGATGGGGCTTATCTATCCCGAGCTGATGGAAGCAAGCGGCTTGATTGTCGCAACCCCTGTGCATTTCTTGAGGCTTTCCCCTACGACTGCTAACTTCCTGGATCGCCTGCGCCCTTTTGTGCATGGAAATATCACCGCGGGGGCGATGAGAAACAAGGTTGGCGGAGCCCTGGCCGTTTCGTGGTTTCGTAATGCCGGGATTGAGCTCGCCCTGGTTACGGTGAACGCCGCGTTTCAAGCGCTCACGATGGTGATTGCTACTCCGGATTTAGGGGCGTTTGGAGGCGGAGCTTTTTCGAGCATCAACGGAACTGGTGAGCGCTTAGAGGGCGATAAGCGCCTTGTTTTGCAGGATGAGCTCGGGCTTGCCACCGCTCGTTCGGTTGCTTATAGGGTCTGGGAGCTGGTGACTATTTTAGAGGCAGGGAAAAAGTTATTTGACGATAGGGAGGAGAAGCAAAATTAGCCTAAGAAAAGAAGTTCATTTCAGTGTTTATCTGGTAGAATGTTTTTGAACAGGTAAGAGCGAGAAAGGAGCTTAAGATGCCATTTGGACTTGGACCTACCGAGTTGATAGTCATCTTGATAATAGCCCTAGTGATTTTTGGTCCCTCCAGGCTCCCCAAAGTTGGGCAGTCGATTGGCGAGGCAATAAGAGGGTTTAGGGATGCTACCAACAAGGTAGAGGGCGAGATAAAAAATAGCCTGGAAGAGCCCCCTTCCAATGGTTCTGACAAAGAATAGGCTCTTACGGCGGTGGCTCGGACTCAACCTCCCATGAGTTATCTCCAGCACCTGGAGGAATTCAGGCGGAGGCTCATCGTTTGTTTCATAGCCTTGGTGGTGGGGATATTCGTTTGCTGGTATTTCGGGTGGGACATACTCTACATAATCAAGAGGCCAGCGGGCGATATGCCCCTCAATTACCTCAAGCCCATTGAACCCTTTCTTTGTAGATTCAAACTCTCCCTCTTCGGCGCACTCATAATTTGTCTTCCGGTGATTCTCTACGAGGTTTTGGCGTTCTTGTCTCCAGCTCTCGAGGAGAAAGAGAGGAGGCTGACATTTGCTGTCCTCGCGATGGTTATTTTTTTCTTTGCCTGTGGCGTTGTGCTTGGCTATTTCTATATCCTGCCGGTGGGGATAAAGTGGTTGCTCGGCTTGGCTGGGAAGGAGATGACGGCGGTAATCTCCGCGAGCGAGTACATTAGCTTTGCCGGCTGGTTCCTCCTTGCCTTTGGAATTGCTTTCGAGACCCCAATGTTCATATGGTTGCTCGTAGCGCTGGATATCCTTTCTCCAGAGGACTTGAGAAAGCAGTGGAGGTACGCCTACATCATCATCCTCGTTTTATCGGCGATAATAACGCCTGACTGGAATCCGGTTACAATGTTGATGGTGGGCGCGCCGATGATTGCCCTTTACGAGATAAGCATAGCCCTGGCGAAAATTAGCGCTAAGAGAAAGGCTGCCAAGGAAGAGGAGCTAGAAAAGGCGGAGGCGATTGAGGAATAGAGGGGAATTACGCTTTCTTAGAACCAGTTAGCGGGGGTTGTCGTTTTTCTCCGGGCAACATTTCTTTCACTAGCTTTGTTGCCTCTTCCCAAATCTTTGCTTTCTCTTTCTCGCTGTAGAAAATAACCCGGGCACCTGGCGCTCTTTCCCTCAAATCTTTGGCGAGTTTTTCCCTCCGGATTTCTTTCAGCTTTTTTGAGGTATCCACCAGGATGAGGTTTGCGTGGCGAATAGCGGAAGTAGCTGATGGTTTGAATTCTTCGATGGGAACATCCATGAGAAATACTGACGTAGCCTCGGGCACGCACCCAAATGAAGAATTTCCCTCGATGATAAGTAACCCTTTCGACCCTGTCTTTTCGATGGAATCCTCTATCAAGCGCCTGGTTTTTTTCGGTTCGCCGCTGGTGTTTACCCAGACTACATTTCTGGCACCAGCTCCCCAGAGCCTGCCAGTATCTGTACCTGGTTTTTGAGTTTTGGCGGGGTCAGAGATTATGCCGTAGTCTTCCCGATGCTCCGAGTTTGTGCTGACCTTCATCGCTAAGTCCGCCCCCAGGGCTTTTACCAGAAAACAACTGAAGCTCGTCTTCCCAGCCTTTTTGGAGGAGGAGCCAACGAGAACAGTCTTTGGCATTCCTCGATTGGGCTTTGTTTTGCCGGGAACTACACTCTTATGGGAATTCATCTACCTCGAGCGCTAATTTTACTTTTCGTTTGATGATATTCTATTTCGAGCCTACGAGGAACAGCCTCTGGTTTGTTCTCAAGTCTCAATCATTTCTCGAGGCTAGCTTGGCAGAAAGGAGAAGCAGAAGAATGGAGGCACAGCCGGAAAATAAGAAACATCCCTTGCGTTGGCTTTTGATTGCTTTTATGCCGCTTTTTTTCCTGGCAAAGGCTGCTTATTCGATTTGGAGGGCGTTCAGTAGAGCCAGGGAGAAAGGATTTTTAACTCGAGATATTGCCTCGAAAGAGTCCTTCGGGTATCGCAAGGAGAAAAGGGTGGTCGAGGTTTCTGCTGGAATTCCCATTACCGCTACGGTATTCATACCCTCAGGAGAGGGCCCCTTTCCCGCGATAATAATGATTCATTCATGGATGTTCTGGCGTTTGCAGTGCGATGCTTTGTATGCCCCTAGTTTCGCGCGTAAGGGCTATGTCGTTTTGACCTACGATGTGAGAGGTTGGGGAAGCTCTGGCGGAGAGGTGTCATGCGTGGCACCCGAGGGGGAGATGGCCGACCTCGAGGATATGATAACCTGGCTTGTCAGCCCTGAGTCCGGCATACCCGTGGATTCGGAGAGGATAGGAGTGACTGGCGTTTCCTACGGTGGTGGCCACTCCTTCCTTATTGCCACCAGGGATGAGAGGGTGAAGACAGTGGTTCCCATGAGTGGCTGGACAGACCTCGATTTCGCTCTGATGCCAAACGGCTGCTGGAAGCCTGTCTGGGACCTTTTCCTTTTTGTTGGAGCCCTGTGGGCTGTGAAATTCGATCCCAAAAACGACCTCGTGAGATGGTTGAGAGCTGTTCTTTCTAATAGAGGCCTCTCGGAGGTCAAAGCCGAGCTCGCCCAGAGGTCCGCGATTCACTCAGTTGACCGTGTAAAATGTCCTGTTTTTATCGTTCATTCATGGAATGATGACCTCTTCGAGCCTAATCAAATACTTAAGTTTTACGAGAAACTCGATGTTCCAAAGAAGCTGATGATTACAAACGGGATGCATGGTATTGATGGGGGTAGGGGCGATTTTCCAGTTCCTAACATAGTTTGGGACGAGGCGAGGAAGTGGTTTGATTACTGGCTAAAAGGCGATATAGAAAACGGAATCGAAGACGAGCTGGAGGTAACATATTACCAGCCCTGGACGGAAACCATGGAGTGCGCGGACGGGTGGCCTCCGCCGGAAGCGAAGCCCCTCAGGTATTTTCTTCGGCAACACTCAGCTTCCACGAGCGCTGGTTTGCTTGATTTGGCTCTTCCCGCGGATGAGGAACCCGCGGACCTCATAGTGAACAACACCGTGGGCTCGCTTCACAGTTCGGGCTTGCCTATCGTGAGGCTAAATGCTCTCTGGGGGCTTCCTATTTTTGGAACTCCTTTTTCGGTTTCTCCCGACAGCGTTTCATATACCACAGCTCCCCTTACCGAAGAGAAGGTAATGGTGGGGATGCCATCTGTGGAGCTTTCAGTTTCTTCCTTGACGCCGGAGTGCCAGATAAATGCTTTGCTCTACGATGTTTCTCCGAAAGGGTTTTGCAAGCTTGTAACCCACGGTGCTTTCATGGCGGATGAGATAGAGGAAGATTCGATTTGTGAATTGAACTTCGAGTTGATTGCCTGCGCTTACAGGTTCAAGAAAGGGCATCGAGTAAGGCTAGTGCTTTGTGCTTCCGATCCAATCTACGTGTTTCCTTCGCGAGTTCCATCTCTTTACAAGATATTCCATACTCCCCAGGTCTCTTCGAGCTTGACCATTCCATTTTTAGAGGAAAAAGCTCCCTAGTGAGGAATGATGTTTTATCCTCGTTTAACTTCTTGGCTGGGCTTCCTGGGCTTCGCGAGCGCAAGCCGATTTTTGTCCCCAGGATTTGCTAATCTATGTAGTGATTGAAAGCGCCAAGGAAGGCTCCGCGGGAACGCCACCATCAATAGGCAGGAGGTAAAGAGTGTGAGCGTTGCTATTGTGAAGACGAAAAATCCCAGAGATGTAAGGAAGGCAGTCGAGCTGCTCGGGGGGATGGAAAGGTTTGTTGCCAAAGGAGAGAAGGTAATCGTCAAGCCCAACATATGCGCCGCGATGGGGAGCGAAACTGGAGCCGTTACAGACCCTCTATTAGTTGCTGAGGTTGCGAAGATGGTCGCGGAGTGCGGTGCCGAGCCAATTGTGGTTGAAAGCCCGATATATCCAATCGGTAGCCAGCGTGCCTTTCGTAAAGCTGGTTATGCCGATTTCGAAGGGAGATATGGTTTCGAGCTCGTTGACGCCAATGCCGCGGAGGCGATAGAAGTTGAAATACCGCGCGGTTTGGCAATTGACCACACCATAATACCCAGGGTGGTGCTGGAAGCCGACAAACTCATCAACGTGCCGGTTATCAAGACTCATCTCCAGACTATGGTTAGCCTCGGCATGAAAAACCTAAAAGGGCTTGTGGTAGGCAAGCAGAAACACTTGATACATTTGTGCGGTTTAGACCAGGGGATAGTTGATTTAAATACCCTCATCAAGAGCGATCTTGTGATAATGGACGGGATAATAGGAATGGAAGGAAGTGGCGGTCCTACCAACGGCAGAGCCGTGGAGATGGATGTAGTGTTGGCTGGGGATGACGTCGTTGAGGCGGACTGTGTTGGGGTAAGAATAATGTCTGGCGACCCAGAAAGGGTAAAACACATTCAGCTCGCTTGTGAGCAAGGGCTTGGAGCGACCGGCGAGCTTAAATTTCTTGGGGACAGTCTGGAGTCGGTTGCCACGAAGCGAGACCTTCCAAAGTTTCCTGATTTGAGTAGAACTTTGATAAGTGGCGTAGCTCTCCATGCGCTCGACGCATTCCGAGAGGTTTCAATGCGCCTCTTTGGTGGGGAACGGGTTGAGAAAAGGGTGAAGCTCGGGGACCCAGTGATTGATTGCGAAATTTGTGACAAGTGCAAGTTATGCCTGGAGGCTTGTCCAGTGGATGCGATAGAGATGGAGGATTTTCCAGCGGTTCGCCTTGATGATTGCATAAGATGTTTTTGTTGCGCGGAGGTGTGTCCGAAGGGAGCTATTTCCAAGAAACTATGAACGCGAGAGCCCAAAAAAACTCATGCGGGTAAACTACGAGAAGGAGAGGGCGGAAAGGCAAAGAAACGATGCCGAAAATTACCTCTTTGAAAACTGCTCGCCCGAGGTCATAGAACATTACCTTTCTTTTCCAACTCTCAAAAGGGATGTTCAGCTTTCCCTTGAAGGGGAACCAATATACATCGCTCTTGATTTCGAGACGACCGGCTTTGATCCCGAAGTGGACAGGGTCATCGAAGTAGCCGCGGCTAAGTTTCGGGGGGAAGAGGTCCTGGAGCGGTTCGAGTCGCTGGTGAACCCTGGGGTGCCTATTCCTCCAGCCGTTAGCGTTCTCACGGGCATCAACGAGCGTTCCGTGGAGGATAGCCCAGGGCTAGCCGACATTTGCTCGGAGCTTGTTGATTTCATGGGCAGCAGCGCCGTGATAGGGTACTCTAGGCTCGAGGAGCGTTTTCTCCATTCCATCTTGAGGCAGTATAACAATGGAAGATTTGAAAATCTCTATGTTGACGTGATGGATCTTGCGGTGATACTCCTTCCCTCCCTGAAAAGACATCGCCAGAGCGACCTCGCCTCGATTTGGGGCATCGAGACCGGCAGAGAACATAGAGCTGGCGATGATGTAACTACCCTCATTAGGGTTTTTAATGTCCTTATGAACGGCCTTTACAACATGCCCCTTCCGCTTATAGGAGCGCTCCTTTCTCATTGTCCTCAGAAAGGAGGGCTTTCGATGATTCTTTATAGGTCCTTCCACGAACGCATAGGTGAGGGAGGGGCGAGGAAGCTTGAGCTCGAGCGGATGGTGAAGAAGCCCCGAGAAGAGGCTGAATTTTCTTCACCTGTCGGGATGGATTTACCGGCGAGAGTGGAGGAAGAAAAAGTCAGAGAGCTGTTCGAGCCGTCTGGCCTTATAGCGAGCGAGTTTCTGGATTACGAGGAGCGCAAAGAGCAGATAGACATGGCAGTGGAGGCGTCAAGGGCATTCCAGGAAGGGGAGATACTGGTTGTGGAGGCAGGAACTGGAACCGGCAAGTCGCTCGCTTACCTGGTGCCGGGCTTTTTGTGGGCTAACGCTAACAAGCTTCCGGTGGTTGTTTCTACAAGGACTCTCAACCTCCAAGACCAGCTTTTCACGAAAGACCTTCCCTTACTAAAAAGAGCTTTTGGAGACGAAGATTTTCGCTTTGCGATGCTTAAGGGTCAGGGCAACTATATTTGCCTCCGCAGACTTTCCAACCTTTTAGAGGGTAAAAGGAAATTGCCCGAAAGCCAGATTGCGATACTAGGGATGCTTCTCGAGTGGGTAAGAGAAAACCCCTCCGGGGATGTTTCGATGCTCAATATCTCTAATTTAAGGGGAGTGGACGAGCTGGTCCTCGGCAGCTCGATGGAATGCAGGGAAAACAAATGCCGTTTTGCGGCCATGGGAAGTTGTTTTTACCGCAGAGCCCTCAAGCGCGCCAGGTGCTCGCAAATCATAGTTGTAAATCATTCCCTTCTCCTTAGCGGGGTACCTATTCCCTTCGATAC
>JAQURN010000032.1 GCA_028715585.1 Actinomycetota bacterium
GGGGGCAAGGCTTTTGGTTCAGACTCTTGACGGGCTCGCGAATGGCGAGATAACGCCATTGCCCCAAGATGAGAAAATGGCGACATATGCTCCACCGATTACCCAAGAGGAGTCCAACATAAATTGGTCAAAGCCCGCGGAGGAAATTGAAAGGCTCATCAGGGCCCTAAATCCCAAGCCAGGCGCATATACCTTTTTTCGAGGAAGGAGGCTAAAAATATACGAGGTCGCGTTGACGGATGTCCCGCCTGAAGGCGAACCCGGAACGATTCTGGATAGCGGAGAGGCCGGTTTGTTTGTCAATTGCGCTGCCGACTGCTTGCGGATTGCGTCTTTACAACTTGAGGGGAAGAGGCGTATGAGCGCTAGAGAGTTTTGCAGAGGGGCAAGAATTATGCCTGGCGAAAGGTTCACGAGTAGCGAAGGTTGATTTGTCGAATAATCTCAGATGCTTTTTGAGTTTGGATGGTGACCTATGAAGATAACAGACAAAATAGCTTCTTGGATAAGAAGCGAGGTAGAGAATGCTAGAGCCAGGGGAACCGTGTTTGGGTTGAGTGGGGGGTTGGATTCGAGCGTTGTTGGTGCCCTATGCAAGAATGCCTGCGGTGAGGAGACACTTGGAGTGATAATGCCTTGCGGGTCGTCGAGCGAGGATGTCGAAGATGCCATGTTGGCGGCTAACGCGTTTTCTATTCCCACAGTAACCGTCCCACTGGACGAGGTGATTGAGAAGTTGATGGAGGTTTTACCCAAGGTGACGTCGCCTCTCTCGCTTGCGAATCTCAAGCCCAGGCTTAGGATGGTCGTCCTTTACTATTTTGCTAACGAGAGAAATTACCTCGTGGTGGGAACTGGAAACAGAAGCGAGATTTCCGTAGGCTATTTCACAAAGCATGGAGACGGCGCGGCGGATATATTGCCCCTGGCTAAAATTTACAAGAGCGAAGTTTACGGGTTGGCTGAGGAGCTCAGCGTGCCTCGAAAAATCATCGAAAAGCCGCCGAGCGCTGGATTATGGGAAGCGCAGACTGACGAAGATGAACTTGGGATGACTTACTGGCAACTTGATGGGATTCTCAAATCTATCCATTCCGGCAAGATGCCCAAAGCTGATGAGAACTTAGTGAAACGCGTACAAGAGATGATAAAGAGAAGCGAGCACAAGAGGTCGCTCCCGCCAATGTTTGATCCATGGGAGTAAGATTTCGACTTTTTTCTCAAGTATTTCAAAGACAAGCCAGGTTTAGAAGTTAAAATCAACGGAGAGTAAGTTTTGATAAGGGGGCAAAATGGATGAGGTTCGTGACCGCGAGTACGTAATGAGGGAAACACGTGGGCACAGCATCAAGTTTATGAGACTGTGGTTTACGGATATTTTGGGTTTCCTCAAAAGTTTTGCGATACCAGCGGACGAGCTAGATAAAGCGCTAGATGAGGGGATAGGTTTTGACGGCTCAAGCATTCAGGGTTTTGCCCGTATCGACGAAAGCGACATGATTGCTATGCCGGACCCTTCAACCTTTGTAATTCTTCCCTGGCGTTCCAACGGGGAGGGAGGAGTGGCGCGCATGTTCTGCGACGTGCTCGAGCCCGGTGATTCTCCGTTTCCAGGTGACCCTAGATATGTGCTGAAGAGGATGCTGGGGAAAGCGAAGGACATGGGTTACAAGTTCTACGTGGGTCCTGAGCTCGAGTATTACTATTTCGCGAAACCGGAGCCGCCACCTGAGCCTCTTGATAGAGGAGGGTATTTCGATCTGACTCCTCTTGACCTGGCAAGCGATTTGAGACGTGAGACTGTACTTACGCTGCAGGAAGTTGGTATAGATGTGGAATTAAGCCATCATGAAATGGGTCCCAGCCAACAGGAGATAGATTTCTGCTATGCGGAGGCGCTCGAGATGGCAGACAATGCCATGACTTACAAACTCGCGGTGAAAGAGATTGCCATGAGGCACGGAGTTCACGCTACCTTCATGCCCAAGCCGCTTTACGGGGAAAACGGAAGTGGCATGCACACATATATGTCGCTATACAGAGATGGAAAGAATGCCTTTTTTGACCCACATGACTCCTATTACCTTTCGGATGAGGCAAGATTTTTTGTGGGGGGTTTGCTCACCTATATCCCGGAAATAACCCTTGTATTGAACCAGTGGGCTAACTCATACAAGAGGCTCGTTCCTGGCTACGAAGCTCCTGTTTACATTTCCTGGGGTAGGAAAAGCAAGTCGGACCTAATCAGGGTTCCTATTTATCGTCCTGGCAAAGAGGATGCGACTCGAATCGAACTTCGCAGCCCAGACCCTGCTTGCAATCCCTACTTGGCTTTTACGGTGATGCTCGCGGCTGGGCTTCGTGGCATTGAGGAAAAAATTAATCCCGGCGAGCCATTGGAAAGAAACGTTTACGAGATGAGCGAGGCAGAGCGGGAGAGCCTGGGGATAGGAATGCTTCCTGCTGATTTATGGGAAGCGATAAGGGTTGCCGAGAAGAGTGAACTCTTGAGAGAATGCCTTGGAGGGCACGTGTTCGAGCATTTGATTGCCGACAAGAAAATAGAGTGGGCAAGGTATCGAGAGGTTGTGACAGATTTTGAACTCTCGAACGATTTTCCTGTTCTTTGACCCATGAGAAGTAACTCCGGAAAGGAAAAAGGAATCAAGCTGGCTCCTTCTATACTCGACGCGGATTTCTCGAAGTTAGGGGAGGAGTTAAAAGCCATATCGCCATACGCCGATTACATACATCTCGACATCATGGACGGACACTTTGTTCCTAATCTCACCTTTGGACCTATGATAGTCGAGACGGTAAAAAGGGTGACACAGATACCAATAGATTGTCACCTGATGATTTACCATGTGCCAGAGTGGATTGAGGCTTTTATAGAAGCCGGTGCCGACCGCCTTTCGTTTCATCTTCATTCCACCAGGAATGAGGAACACATCATAAGGACGATTAGAAACCTTGGAGCCTCCCCCGGCCTTGCTTTGAGTCCGGAAGTCCCTCCATTTGAATTACGCCGCTTTCTTGAAGTGATTGATTTTGTAATCGTCATGTGTGTGTATCCTGGCTTTGGGGGGCAGCCTCTCATACGAGAGATGCTCCCGAGGATTAATGCTATAAAGAGAGAAGCAAGGGACATGGGAGTTTCGGTGGAGGTGGAGGTGGACGGCGGAATAAAAACTCATAACCTTACCGAAGTGCTCGAGGCGGGAGCGGACACGGTTGTGGTTGGCTCCTCGATTTTCTCAAGCGATGACCACGGGAAAGCTGCCGCTCATGTGAGGAGCGTCATCGATACTTATCACCCCGGCACAGGGGAGATTTGAAGAACAAAGAATGCCTTTCCTTCGGATTTTTGAAGATTTTTGATTTCAAGTTTGATATTATTTTTACAAAGATTTTTGTTTGTCTTCAGGGCAGGGTGAAATTCCCGACCGGCGGTAAAGCCCGCTAGCTCGTGAGAGCAGATTCGGTGAAACTCCGAAGCCGACGGTGAGAGTCCGGATGGAAGAAGACGGCGAGGATGATATTTCTTTGCGCCGGTTTTCTTCCGGCGTTTTTTGTTATCTGGATTGGAGGGATTTGGATTATGGGCGAGGAGTGCCAGAGGGTGCTTTATCGCCGGGAAAAGGTAAATCCGTCTAATGAAGAGGAGCGCTTTATGCTCCGAGCCATAAGGCTTGCTGAAGGAGGAAGGGGATTTGTGAGCCCAAATCCGCTGGTTGGGGCAGTGGTTGTTTCGGATGGAGACATTCTCGGTGAAGGTTGCCACCAATACCTGGGGGGGGACCATGCTGAAGTAATTGCCCTTCGCAATGCTGGAGGAGGGGCTAGGGGTGCTACCTTGTACGTGACGCTCGAGCCCTGCTCACACCAGGGACGCACTCCTCCCTGCGTTGACAGGATAATACGCAATGGGATTGGAAAGGTTGTCATGGCAATGGTCGACCCCAATCCCCTGGTGAATGGCTTTGGAAAGCGGAAGCTCGAGGAAAATGGCGTTGAGACAGTTATTGGTCCTTATGGCGAGCTGGTAAGGCGCCAGAACGAATCCTATGTGAAGTTTATGAGCGAAGGGATGCCTTTTGTGACTCTCAAGATGGCTTTGAGTATCGATGGGAAGAGCGCAACCAGGACTGGAGATTCGCGATGGATAACCTCAAAGGAATCAAGGCGGGATGCGCATCGGCTTAGATTGCAAAGCGACGCCATCATGGTCGGCATAGGGACGGTGCTTTCAGACGACCCCAAGCTCACGGCTAGGTTTGGTCATACGGGAAAGCAACCCTTGAGGGTGATTGTTGATAGCATGGCAAGGACTCCTGTGAAGAGCAAATTGGTTAGCGATAAGAAAGCCCGCACTATCATCGCGACTACCGAAGGAGCTCCTGATTTCAGAAAAGAAGCCTTGAGAAAAAGTGGCGTAGAGGTAGTAACTGCAGGGGAGGGGCCGAGAGTCGATTTGAGAGTTTTGCTCGATCTTCTTGCCAAGAGGGGAGTCACAAGCCTCGTGGTGGAGGGAGGAGCGGAGCTTGCTCATTCGATTTGGGCGGAGGGGCTCGCGGACAAGCTCGTGCTTTATATTTCGCCCAAAGTGATAGGGGGAAGGGAAGCGCCAGGATGTATAGGTGGAATGGGGATTGAAAGGATTGCGGAGAGCGGAAGGGTAAAAATCGAAGAAATTTACCTTCTTGGAGAAGACTTGAAAATAGTCGCCTATCCAGTGGCGCAGCCGGTAGAGGTTGCGAAGAAGGGAGGATGAGTGTCCGTGTTTACGGGAATCGTTGAAGAAAAAGGAAAAATAGTTTCCTTCGTTTCGCCTGGTTCTATCGAAATTGAAGGAGATCAAGTGCCTGGCGATATTCAGGTCGGGGAGAGCGTATGCGTGTCGGGGGTTTGCTTGACGGTAACCAAGGTTTCAGGGAAGAGCTTCCGTGCCGATGTCACACCGGAGACGCTGAAGCGCACCACGCTCGGAGAGCTCAAAGTCGGTTCCCACGTAAACCTGGAGAGGGCGGTGAAACTTGGCGGAAGGATGGGCGGACATATTGTGACAGGGCACGTGGATTGTGTAGGAGGGGTGAGAAGCGCGAGAAGGCAAGAGGCTTCAGTTTATATCGAGTTTTCGATTCCAAGGGAGTGGAATAAGTATATCGTCTCAAAGGGTTCAGTTGCCGTGGATGGAGTAAGTCTCACTATAGCCGAGAAAGTGGGGGAAGGTTTTGGGGTTTATGTGATACCCCATACTTACTCCGAGACTTCTCTTGGGCTTGCCTCTCCTAGCACAAAGGTAAATGTCGAGGTGGATATACTTGCCAAGTATGTGGAGGCGCTCTCGGCTGGCTCTAGCTCGAGGCTGGAGGAGGCACTGAGGCGCGGAGGGTTCGTGGAGATGGATAGCGATGTTTGAATTTCGCCGCTCCCCTATGGAGAGCATGTAAGTCGAGAGATTCGCGAGGAAAGAGTATTTGGAGGTAAACATGTCGTTCAGCACCATCGAAGAAGCGATAGAAGAACTCAAGCTCGGTCACATGGTCATCGTGGTCGATGACGAGGATAGGGAAAACGAGGGAGACCTGGTTTGTTCGGCTCAAATGGTGACTCCCGAGGTCATAAACTTCATGAGTAAGTATGGGCGAGGACTCATCTGCATGCCGTGTGCGGCTTCCAGGCTCGACGAGCTCCAGATACCTGCTATGGTCGAACACAATACCAGCGCGCAAGAGACGGCTTTTGCGGTTTCCATCGGCGCGAAGGGGAAGATTACTACTGGAATATCGGCGAGCGATAGAGCTGCCACTGTCCAAGCTGTGATAAATCCCGAAACCAAGCCGGAAGACATTAGCAAACCCGGGCACGTCTTTCCTTTAAGAGCACAAAACGGTGGGGTGCTCACCAGGGCGGGACATACCGAGGCGGCGGTTGACCTGGCACGGCTATGTGGTCATTTCCCGGCAGGGGTTATTTGCGAGATCATGAACGAGGATGGCACCATGGCTAGGGTTCCGCAACTCGAGAAGTTCGCTCAAGAGTTTGGGTTGAAAATGATAACCATCGCCGATCTCATCAGGTACCGAGTCAAGAAAGAACAGTTGGTGAAGAGGGTTTCCGAAGCGAGATTGCCCACTGAGTATGGAGAATTTAGGGCTATATGCTACGAGAGCCTTGTTGATGGAAATTACCATGTTGCTCTCGTGAAAGGGGAAATAAGAGGAAAGAATGATGTATTGGTTCGTGTCCATTCGGAGTGTTTGACTGGAGATGTTTTTTGCTCGAAGAGATGTGATTGCGGGGCACAAGTCAGGGAAGCCTTGAGGAAAATACAGGAGGAGGGAGAAGGGGTCTTTCTTTACATGCTTGGCCACGAGGGGAGGGGAATTGGCCTCGCGAAGAAAATCGAGGCATACCAGCTGCAGGATAAGGGACTAGACACTGTGGAGGCTAATCAGGAACTCGGATTTCCCGCAGATGCGAGGGATTATGGAACTGGAGCCCAGATACTCCGCGACCTTGGGATTACATCTATGAGACTTTTGACTAACAACCCCGCCAAGAGGGTAGGCTTGGAGGGATACGGACTTTCAGTAAGTGAAAGGGTTCCTCTCCAGATAGAACCCTGTGAGGATAATAGGCACTACTTGGAGGTAAAAAAGGAGAAATTGAATCACATGTTGGATATCTGAGAGGAGAGCTCAAATTTAATCTGACTAGAAGAAGGGTGATTATCGTTGTTCCGGTACAAGTAAGGAGGTTTTCCATATGAAGGAGTATCAAGGAGAACTCGATGCAAGGGAAAAGAAGTTTGGAATAGTTGTTGGCAGATTTAACGAATTCATAAGCAAGCGGCTACTGGAAGGCGCGATGGATTGCCTTCTACGCCATGGAGCGGCTGAGGAGAATGTAGAGGTGGCTTGGGTTCCTGGGTCTTTCGAAATCCCAATGATTGCAAAGATGATGGCGGTTTCAAAAAGGTACAATTCACTCATTTGCCTGGGTGCCCTCATAAGGGGAAGCACACCCCACTTCGACTACATCGCGGCTGAGGTTTCAAAGGGTATAGCGAAGATTTCTCTCGAAACGGGCGTTCCAGCTTCTTTTGGGATAATAACCGCTGATACACTCGAGCAGGCGATTGATAGAGCTGGAACTAAAGCCGGGAACAAGGGTTGGCAAGCTGCCTTGAGCGCAATCGAGATGGCAAATTTAATTCCACGCCTGGGACAGAGTACCGGACAATAATCCCCTGCGTCGGCAGGGCACTGGTATAATGAAGTAGAGCTGGCTTATTTGAATGGGAGAAATAATGCCAGAAAATGAGAGAGGTAGAAGTTTTCTGATTGACCTGCTCTCCACGAAACGCGTGGAAATAATAAAGCGCATTGTTGACCAAAAACTCATTTCTTCTTCCTTCTACTCCACTATAAGGCAAACCCCTAAGAAATATCTCAACGACCAGCTTGGCTGCTTTTTGGACGCGATAAAGTTCGGGGAAACACTGGACTTTCTTGGAAACGAGACTTTTCAGAGCTATTCCAACGCCAAGGGTGGGGTTACTTTCGATGATATTCTTGCCGTTCCAGGGAGCATCAGGAAAGCAGTAATCGACACCATAGACGAGATGCTCGGGAAAGGCGAAGTAGAGGCGGATACCGCGGTGGAAGCCATTCGAATTCTGGATGATTTTCTTTGGGAGGCGATGGTAATAAGGTCTAAGTCTTTCGTGCAAACCAGAGATGAAATCATCCATTTTTACCACGGTTATCAAGAAGAGATAGACAAATTCCCGAGTAACCTGGCTGCCACGTTTGACACGAGCACCTTGATGACTTCAGCGGTGAGAAAAGCTTTGAAGCTTATCGATGTGGAGTATTGCGCCTTCTTTTCTCGAGACCTTCTCACGGGCGAGTTCCATGTCGAGGCTTCCAATTTTGACCACGCGAATGTATTCGGTGGAAACATCATGAAACTCGATGACCAGCTTGTCTCCACCCTGGTGGAAAAAGGCGAGTTGGTGATAGTGGAAGCCAATCGTCGTTCCATGCCACTTGCAGCTTCACTTACCAAAAGGTTAAAAGCAAAAGAGGTGCTTCTGGTGCCGCTCAAAGTAAGGAACAGAAATGTTGGAATCATGCTTCTTTCCAGGCCTAGAGGTGGAAAGACTTTTACCGAGGATACCATCAAGATTTCCGAGCGGTTTGCCAATAGGGTGGCGGCGTCGATGGAGAACGCTAGACTGCATGAGAGCGAACAGCGGAAATTGAAGGAGGCAATGGCGCTTCTCGAAGTCTCGAGGTTGGTGAGCTCGACACTAGATGCTGATGTCCTCCTCTCGCGCCTGGCGCAGATAGCCGCTCAAGTTTACGAGGTTGGCAAATGCAGCATCTATCTGGTTGCTGGTGAAGATGGAAGTCTTTATCCAGCGGCAACCTATGGCACTTTCCCCAATTCCCATTGGGAGACCTCGATGGGAGGGGGAATTTCTTTGAGCGAGCTTGCTGATAATGAAACGAAAGCGTTAGTCGAAAACCACGAGGCGGTTATCTTGGATCCATGGCTTTCTCAATTTATTCCAGATGAGCGTATAGAAGATACGGGGACCAAAGCGGTGGTAGTAGTGCCCATAACTTCAAGGGACACGCTCAAGGGCGTGTTGGTTCTTTTCTGTCAAAAAGAGAAGGAGCAGATAGAAAAGGACGAATTGAATCTGGCTGTAACCATGGCAGGGCAAGCAGCCATCGCCCTTGATAATGCCTCGCTCTACGGAGATTTGGAGATGAGCTATTTTTCTACTGTCAAATCTCTGGCTAAGGCGATAGAGGTGAAGGACCCTTATACCTTTGGGCATTCAGAGATGGTAACCGAGTACGCGGTGGCGACGGCTCAAAAAATGGGCCTTTCCGAGTGGGAAATAAGAAACATAAAGTATGCTGGGGCACTTCACGATATTGGAAAGATAGGGATACCTAGGGGAATACTCAACAAACCAGAAAAACTTACCGAAGATGAGTTCACGCAAGTGAAGAATCACCCCGAACTTGGCGAATCCATAATTGAACCCGTGGAGTTTCTCCAGGAGCCGAGGAAGTTGATTCTCCACCATCATGAGAGGTTCGACGGCAGCGGTTATCCTTCTGGCCTTAAGGGTGAAGAAATACCTCTTGGATCGAGAATTCTCGCGGTAGCTGATTCTTTTGAGGCTATGATGTCGGATAGACCTTACAGAAAAAAATTAGGGCTCGATAAGGCAATCAGAGAACTGGAAAAAAGCTCCGGAAGCCAGTTCGACCCCAAGGTGGTTGGGGCGTTTATGGAGGTTTTGAAGGAAAAGGGGATGATAGGGGAAGAATACGCGCCAAAATTGCCCCTTCATTCCACGGATTCTTCTTCTCTCCCAGAAAAAGGCGCGACGGGAAGGAATACATGAAACGTGCTCCCACTCCCCGGGGAACTTTCCGCCCTTATAGAGCCACCATTAAGTTCTACCAGTTCCTTTGAGACGGCAAGCCCAAGGCCGAACCCCCTTTTTCCCTCTGGTGTGCCGGACTCTGCCTGGTAAAACCTGTTAAAGATATGTGGAAGAGCCGAAGGGGATATTCCCCGTCCAGTATCACTTATATTGACTTCAATCCCCTCGGTGGCGCGTGATACTGAGATAGATACCATTCCGCCAGAATCGGTAAACTTAAGGGCGTTATCGAGCAGGTTGTTAATGACGCGCACCATGTGCAGCCTATCTGCGCAAATGGGTGGGATGTTCTCTGATTTGGAGATGGAAAACTTTATTCCCTTTTCCAACGCTCTGTTGGCGAATCTTTTTGCGCAGTATTCCACAACTTCGCGGATATCTACTTTTTCTTTCCTTGTTTGGCTTTCTCTTTCTTGAATTCTCGAAAGCTCTAGCAGGTTATCTATCATGCTGGCAAGAGAAGCCGTATCCTCCTTTACCAGCTGGAGATATTCTTTCTGGGTTGAATTCAATTGCCCCGCCTTTTCGGTCATGAGAAGGGAGACGAACCCCTCAACGCTGGTTAGAGGAGTTCTGAGTTCATGCGAGACGTTCGATAAGAATTTGGATTTCATCTCGTCGAGACGCTTGAACTCGGTAATATCATGAAGGAATAAAAGAATCCCGGTTACCAATTGCAGGTCTCCTCTCAGCGGAATCAGTTGACATTGCGCAGTTGCTGGTGATTCTGATTCCCCCTTAAGAACCAGTTCACCGAGGACGATTTTCCCTTCCAGGGCGGCTTTGACGCCACCCTGGAGAGTGAATTCTCCAAGGTTTGCTTTTTGTATGGTTTTGAGGAGAAACCTCGTGAGGTTTTCCCCGATTACATCCTCCTCGACGGAGAGCATTATTTTAGCGATAGGATTTATTTGAGTTATCTTTTCATCAGAATCGGCTACAATGAGCCCGTCTCGAAGTGCCTGGATTATGGCTTCGAGCTTAGTTTTTTCATCTCGGACTTGCATATAAAGGCGTGCTTTCTCGTATGCCGCGGCGACCTGGTTTTGCAACGCTTCCAAGATTTCGAGGCTTTCGTTCCCGAATCCCATCCCCATGGGGTTCAAGCAGATGATGTACCCCTGGATTTCGGTGTTAGTTCTAATGGGTGTGGCAGCGAGTGAGTAGAGGTGTTTTTCCTTTACTATTGGAAGCCATTTGGAACTTACTTTTTCTTCCCTTACGCTTTCACCTCTTTTTAGTTTTTTGACCCATGGCTCGTTTTCTGGAAGCTCAATGGACGAAAAATTGGAAAAGGGAATCGTACCCAAGGCTGCCTTGAGGATTTTCTTTTCTCCTTCTTCGGTGAAGACAAGAGAGATTTGCGCGGAAAGTAGCTTGGCTGCCAGTGTAGCGGTTTTCTTTATCACCTCGCCTAGGTCCAGGAG
>JAQURN010000033.1 GCA_028715585.1 Actinomycetota bacterium
GGGGCGACGAAGATGGATACCTTTCTTCCATAAGGGTGTCTTCGCTGGAAATTCCTGATGGTCTTTGTCCTACTGGCATTACCGTGAGGGAGGGAAAGCGCGAAATATGCGATGACTTTTCCTCTTGTCCTTACAGTTACACATGGAAGGAGGAAACCCTCAAAAGGGGTTATCGCTCTTGTGGGGCGTTTCCGCTTGTGTTGGGAACGCGAACCTTTGGCGCGCTTACCCTCTATTCGATGCGAGCTCCCTCTTTTGGCGAGGAAGAAATAGAGCTCCTCGATGCCATCGCCGAAGGCATTTCATTTGCAATTCAATCGATAGAGAAGGAGGCGGAGCGAGCACATGCGGAAGCGGCAAGGGCGCAGAGCGAGCGATATTTCAAAGCCCTAATCGAGCAGGCTACGGAAATAATTGTCCTTCTAGACGCGGATGGAGCTATAACCTACGTAAGCCCTTCTGTGGAAAGAGTTTTGGGTTACAAACGGGGTTGGTTGAGGGGAAGAAGGATATTCGACATTTTGCCGGAAGAAAGCGCCTCTAGGATGCGGGCAGTCCTCGACACCTTTTCGGGTGAAGCCGCCTCTCCCGCGAGCATCGAACTCGAATTCACTCATTGGGACGGATCAAGCAGGGTGCTCGAAGTCGTTAGCAGGAAGTCTGTAGGTAGTAGCGGTGAAGCTTTGGTAATAGTTAACGCAAAAGACGTTACCTCCTTGCACGAAGCAAAAGAGGAACTCGAAAGGTTGCTGGAGATCCAGAGGGCGCTACTCGACGCGCTGTCTGATGTTGCCTTTTTGATGGATAAAGAGGGCAACATTCTTGTTCTCAATAATGCTGCCGCTCGCCAGATTTCCGTGGCGAGGGAGGCGGCTGAAGGGGAAAATTTATATCGTCTTCTTCCTCGTCCAAAGAGAAATTTGCTGATGGAGGAAGTCGAGAAAGTTCTTTCAAGCGGAGAACCCCGAAGGTCGGAGAGGGAATTAGGGGGTAAATATTACGACTTGAGCATATATCCCCTCCCGAACACGAAAGGTAATGTTATTCAATTTGCCATTATTTCCCGCGACATCACCGAAAGGCACTTGGTGGAGGAAGCCCAGAGGAAAGACAGAGAGTTTATTTCGGCGGTTTTGGATACTGCCGCTGTGCTGGTCATGGTTCTCGATAGCGAAGGCAGAGTCATTCTCTTCAACCAAACCTGCGAGCGAGTAAGCGGCTTTAGGTTGGAGGAAATAAGGGGGCAGCCAGTCTGGGGTTTTCTCCTGCCTCCTTCCCAAGGGGAAAAACTGAGATCTGTCTTGAAAAAGCTCGAGAAGGGCGAAGAAGTAGTAGAACTGGACAACTTCATCGTTACCCGCGAGGGGAAGAAGAGACTCATTTCTTGGTCGAACACCGCTCTTCGGGATGAGAATGGATTGGTGACTTACATAATCCAGACGGGGGTAGACGTAACAGATAAACGCTTGGCGGAGGAGGCTCTTCGGGAATCGGAGGAGCGCTACCGATCGATGTTTGAGTCCACGGGGACAGTGATGTGTATCGTGGATTCATCAGGAAGGCTGGTCCTTGGAAACAAGGAATTCGAGCGGATAACCGGTTATAAGGTTGGGGACACTAAGGATAAATTGTTTGCTGATTTTGTTCTCGATGAAGATAGAGATGTCTTTGAATTCAATCTTGAGAACGCGAAGTCGAAGCCAGGAACGCCGGTCCATTTCGAGTGCAGAATCGTAGGTAAAAACAGGGACATTCTCTACGGGCTCGTGAACATTGGCGCATTGCCTGGGGGAAACCCGGTCATATCGTTGATAGACATAACCAGGGAAAAGAATTACGAGGATGAGCTCAGGGAGACTGCCGACAGGCTCAGGCACTTCCTGGCGGTAGCATCCCACGAGCTTCGCCATCCCATAACGGTTGTGAAAGGCTATGCCAATACGCTAAGTCGGTATATCGGCGAAATGACCCAAGAGCAGGTACAAGATATTTTAGGAGATATAGATTCTTCAACAGATCGCCTAACTAGATATGTCAGCGAGTTGATGGAAGTCTCGATGGTGGAGGAGGGGCGTTTGAGAATCAACCGGCAAGAAGTATCACTTTCTAGCATTGTCCTGAGCGCCATTGAAGAGATGAAGATGCTAGGCTCTTCTAACGAATACAGTGTCAACATTTCACCTGGAATAGAGATGGTCAGAGTGGATCCTGACAAGGTAAGCGAGGTTTTGATAATCCTCTTGGGCAACGCTTCCAAGTTTTCTCCCGAGGGCTCTAAGGTACAGGTGAGAATCGAGCGGGAAGGTTCCGATTTGCTGTGTTCTGTCATCGATGAAGGAATCGGTGTTCCTGAGGAAGACAGAGAGAAAATTTTCGACCGTTTTTACCAAGAGGAAGACATATCTCATCACTCAACTCCCGGGATAGGGCTTGGTTTATATATCGCAAAGGAAATTCTCGAGGGGCATGGTGGGAAAATCTGGTGCGAAGGTGGAGAGGTAAAGGGTTCTATTTTCCGTTTTAGGGTACCCGATGCTTTCTCCTGAAACCATCTCTTGGGTTTTGCTTTGAGAGCCTCGTTTTATGGAGACGAGATTTAGTGGTAAGCCGAGAAAAATTTGCCGGCGGAGGTGAAGAAACTTATACAAAGACAAAGATGCTAATGCCCCTTAAAATTTCGAGTCACCTATCTAGCAGATTAGGTGCAGCAGTTCTTTTTCTATTTTTTGTTTTCTTTGTGGTGTTTTCTTTTGCGTGCTCGCCTACCGCTCCAAAGGATGAGGGTCACCTCCCCGATTTGTTTGCTATACCTTGGCTTTCCAGGGGGGTTACTGTTTCCGCCGGAGGAGATGTGAACCTTGGCGGCCGTGTTACATCCTTTCTCGAGGAGAAAGGGTTTGGCTATCCGCTGGAGCTCGTTGGACGGAAATTTTCACTGGCAGACGTTTCGATTGTAAATTTGGAATGTTGCATAAGCTCGCAAGGAAAACCAATTCCTGGAAAGGAATTCTGTTTTAGGGCTCCGCCCGGAGCCTCGAAGGCTCTTTCGGGTGCGGGGGTGGATATCGTCTCCCTTGCCAACAATCACTCGAAGGATTTTGGCGAGGTGTCACTTCTGGATACCTTTGCGGATTTGGAAAGGGAAAAAGTGAAGTGGTGTGGGGCGGGGCACGATGATGAGGAAGCCTTCAAACCCTGCTTTCTGAACGTGAAGAACTCGAAGGTAGGTTTCCTTGCGTTTACGAGCATAGTTCCAGCAGGGTGGCTTGCCAGCCCCTCTAAGCCCGGTTGCGCAACCACTAGGGATGAAAAGAGATTTTTGGACTCTGTGAAATACGCGCAGGAAAAATGTGACATGGTGGTAACCTCTTTCCATTGGGGAAAAGAACTCGCTACGGCGCCATCCTCTGAGCAAAAAAGGCTGGCGCATCTTGCAGTTGACAATGGCGCCGATCTAGTTATCGGGCACCACCCTCACGTTGTACAAGGATTCGAAGTCTATAAAAACCGATTGATTGCCTATAGCCTTGGTAATTTCGTTTTCAGTCCGCCACGGGAAATTTCTTCCAAGTCTGTCCTTTTAGAGGTCCTCATTTGCCCCGAAGGGCTCATCCAAGCGCAGGTTTTGCCTGTATTCATCCGCGGGTGCCGGCCGGTTCTGGCTGAGGGCAAAGAAGGAGAGGAGTGGCTTTCTACCATCTCCTCCTACTGTGCCGACCTCGGCACCCATGTGTCGATGAGCGACGGGTCCCTCTTCATAAGAGGTTCCGAGTGAATATAGCCTTCTCGGTTAGGATTTGGGGATTTTTCCTGTTACCAGATGAAAGGAAACAGTTGCTTGAGCGGGGTTGAAGTCTTCGATAGTGGTCAGATGAAGGGAGAGATTCTGGAGAAGAAGGGGCTTTCCGCGATTCAGCGCTATCGGATGCTTGAGGGGGGAGAGCGCGTCTTGGTGGCGGTCTCGGGAGGTCCCGACTCCCTCGCTCTCCTTGCCTTCCTGAAGAAACTTTCCCGCGGGATGGCACTCGAGCTTTCCATATACCATCTAAACCATATGCTTAGAGGGGAAGAATCGCTCATGGACGCTCGTTTCGTTGAAGACGTGGGAAACAAAATGGGAATTCCTGTGGTGACGGAAAGTGTCGATGTCCGTAGTGTCGCGCGAGAAAAAGGAAAGTCTATCGAGGACGCCGCCCACTGGCTCAGGAGGGAAAAGCTCGAGGCTCACGCGCGACGAATTGGGGCGGATAGAATTGCGGTCGGTCACACTGCCGATGACCAGGTGGAGACCTTTTTGATGAGGGCTATAAAGGGAGCCGGACTCCAAGGTTTAGCTGGTATCCCCCCAGTTTCGGGAATGTTTGTTCGACCGCTCATTGGCGTTTGTCGAGAAGAAGTGCTCGATTATCTAGCGAGCATGGGACTCGAATGGAGGTTAGACTCCACGAATTTAGAGAGTTCTTTTCTGAGAAATCGCTTGCGGCTGGAGGTGATACCTTTTCTCGAACGACAGTTTGGACGCAGCTTCAAGAGAGCCATCTTGCGAGGCGTGGAATCGCTCCAGTTCGATTTGGACTACCTTGATAAAGAAAGCAAGGAAGCTTTCGAAAGGGTCTCGAGTGTTCAAGAGGGTAGGATTTCACTCGATATAAATGGGCTTCTAGAGATGCACGAGTCTATACGCCGGAGGGTTCTCCGCGAAGCTTGGGGGAAGCTCATGCCTTGCGAAAATCCCTTGGGCTGGCGTCACTTGCGCGATATTGGAAGAAAGCTGCTGGAAGGAAGAACGGGGGCATCTCTCGACCTACCTTCTGGTGTTGTTGTGAGCAGGGAATATGAAAATTTGATTTTTACAACCGGAAGGAAGGAAGGAGAAAAGAGCAGAGAGGAAATGAGGCTGGATGTAGGGGAAAGTGTTTATTTGCCCCACTTGAAGATGGAGTTGACCGCACAGTTCATTGACCGAACAAATGTTATTTTTAACCCCGATAGATTCGAGGAGTACATCCGTCCCGACATTTATCTTCCCTTAGAGGTTAGGTTTCCTCGAGCGGGAGACAGGTTTTGCCCACTAGGGCTTTCTGGAGAGAAAAAACTTTCGGATTTTTTCATCGACGAGAAAGTTCCACGCTCGGTCAGGAAATCATGCCCACTTGTGATTTCTGGCGAGAATATAGTATGGGTCGTCGGGTATCGCCTTGATGATAGGTTCAAATTAAGAGATGAGGACAAAAGAGCGATTCGCCTTTTCGCGAGACAAGTAAATTTGAACGGAGGGCAATGAAATGGAAGAAAGGATAGGCGAAATATTGATTGATTCTCGGCAAATACAAAGCAGGGTAGCCGAGCTTGCTAGGAGGATAGAAACTGATTACAAAGATGTGACCTGTCTTCTAGTGGGGATATTGAAAGGGGCTTTCATTTTCATGGGAGACTTGGCGCGTAATATCCATTCGCCGGCAGAGTTCGATTTCATGGCTGTGTCTTCCTACGGCACTCGCAGCAAAACCTCTGGGGTGGTGAGAATAATCAAAGACCTGGATATAGATATAACGGGGCGACATGTCTTGATAGTAGAGGACATTGTTGACACTGGCTTGACTCTCAAGTACTTGATGGCAAATTTAGAGGCTAGGGGACCGGCTAGCCTGGAGGTGTGCGCTTTTCTAAACAAGATGGTTCCTCAGAGGGTTGAAATTCCCGTCAAGTACGAAGGCTTCAGAATTGAGGATGTTTTTGTAGTTGGATATGGACTGGATTACGGCGAAAAGTACCGAAATCTCCCCTATATAGCCACGCTTGAATGCGGTGTCTAGGAGGGAGCAGTTTGCGATTCAGCTGGCGACTAGCGGTTATGTTAGAATAAAATTTGGAAAGAAATGAAGGTGAGCGTTTTTTTAACGGAGAGTAATGAAAGCGCATACAAAAACTATAGTTTTCTGGCTTGCGGTTTTATTTCTGGTGATGATGATTGCTATCAATCCCCCCTGGAGCCAGGCGCCGGAGGAAAAACTTTTCTCCTATTTCACTTCCCAGGTAGAAGCGGGGAAGGTGAAGAAGGTAGAGGTCTTCAATAAAGACCAGAAACTCAAGTTCACGCTCAAAGAGGGTGGAACCTACATAACTGCTTTCCCCGAGAATTTTGACATCGCCAAGGAGTTGGAAGGCAAGAAAATAGACATCAAGGTTGATCCCCAAACGGGCACCAATTACTTCACACTCTTTTTGAACATCCTTCCAATCATCCTCCTTGTTGTCCTCATGCTATTTTTCATGCAGCAGATGCAAGGTGGCGGTAACAAAGTCATGTCGTTCGCGAAGAGTAGGGCAAAGCAGACAACAAAGGAGACGCCCAAGGTGACTTTTGCCGACGTGGCAGGAGTGGATGAAGCGGTGGAAGAGCTGATGGAGATAAAGGAATATCTCGAGAAGCCCCAAAAGTTCCAGGCACTTGGGGGGAAGGTCCCAAAAGGAGTTTTGCTCTATGGCCCCCCTGGTTCCGGCAAGACCCTTCTTGCGAGGGCAGTTGCCGGCGAAGCTGGCGTTCCATTTTTTAGCATTTCTGGATCGGATTTCGTCGAGATGTTCGTTGGCGTTGGCGCGGCGAGAGTTAGAGACCTCTTTGAACAGGCGAAAGCAGCCGCTCCTTGCATTGTGTTTGTCGACGAGATAGACGCGGTTGGAAGACAACGAGGCGCTGGCCTTGGTGGTGGACACGATGAGAGAGAGCAAACACTCAACCAGCTCCTGGTGGAGATGGACGGATTTGATGTCAAGACAGGGGTTATCCTCATGGCGGCAACCAATCGTCCCGATATACTCGACCCCGCTCTCTTGCGACCTGGGCGTTTTGACCGCCAGATAGTGCTCGATAGACCTGACCTCGAGGGCAGAAAAGCCATTCTCCGCGTTCACACGAGAGGGAAACCGCTGGAGGATAGCCTGGATATCGATGTTCTTGCAAGAAGAACGCCAGGCTTCACTGGCGCCGACCTTGCGAACATGGTGAACGAAGCAGCTTTGCTTTCGGCTAGGCATGGGAAGAAAAAAATCGACATGGCGGAGATGGAGGAAGCAATTGATAGAATTGTGGCTGGACCCGAGAAAAAGAGCCGCATTATCAGCGAGAAGGAAAAAGAAGTCATCGCGTATCACGAATCGGGGCATGCGATAGTAGCCCATCTCCTGCCGCATACGGATCCGGTGCACAAGATATCGATAATTCCACGAGGGAGATCCCTTGGTTACACACTAACCCTTCCCCTGGAGGACAAGTACCTCGTTACCAAGTCCGAGATGATAGACGAGCTTGCCATGCTGCTTGGTGGAAGGGTTGCCGAGGAACTCGTGTTTGGGGATGTAACTAGCGGTGACGAGAACGACATAGAGCGGGCGACGAAAATTGCGCGGCAGATGGTTATGGAATACGGCATGAGCGAGAAACTGGGCCCCATGACGCTTGGCCACAAGCAGGAACAAGTATTCCTGGGAAGAGATCTGGCTGTTGAACCGAATTATTCTGACCAGGTTGCTTATGAGATTGACCAGGAGGTTCACAGGTTTATCGAAGAAGCGCACCGGCAGGCGAAGCAGATAATCACCAAGCAGCGAGATAGGCTCGATATTGTTGCCAAAGTTCTCATCGAAAAAGAGACAATTGGCAAAGAAGAGCTAACGGAGCTCTTGGAAAAAAATACAGAAGAAATCCTTCGTGAACTGGATCGTTCTTCAAATAAACCCGAAAGGGAGGCTTCAGGAAGTTCGCCTGGCGAGGAAGAGCGAAAAAAGAGGGAGGGAAGGGCAAAGCCCCAACCCGCTCCAGCTCCCAAGCCGGAAGTGCAACCTGAATAGGTTTCATCTTTGTTCTAGCCTCGCTGCCGTTTGTCACTATGGGCGCTGGGTTTGTTGCTTTTATGTTTGTGCGCTTCTCATCTACAGACAAAAATTCCCCATTTAGGCTCCAGTTATGCTAACTTTTTGCTCACAGTTTGAGAATCATGTCAGGACTGTGAAAATAATCGAGCAAGGAGGCATCTTGGACAAGAAAATGATAGAGGAAGCGGTAAGGATGTTTCTGGTTGGAATAGGTGAGGATCCAAGCAGAGAAGGCTTGAAACTCACGCCCTCCAGAGTTGCTTCGATGTGCGAGGAGGTATTTTCGGGGATAGGCACCGATGCGAAGCAATTTCTCGAAGCCCAGTTTTCAGAGGAACACGAAGAGATGATAGTAGTGAAGGACATACCGATTTATTCTATCTGCGAACACCACCTGATGCCGTTTATCGGTAAGGCGCATGTAGCGTATGTCCCCGGAAAGGTCAGACAGATAGTTGGCATAAGCAAGTTGGCTAGAGTTGTTGAAGCATCGTGCAGAAAGCTTCAGGTTCAGGAAAGGCTCACTACCCAGGTTGCGGATGACATCATGGAGGGCTTAGAAGCTCAAGGAGTGCTTGTGGTCATCGAGGCGGAGCATTTGTGTATGGCTATGCGTGGCATAAAGAAACCTGGCACAATGACCGTAACTTCCGCGGTGAGGGGTCTTTTCTATAGGAGTGCCGCAAGTAGGTCTGAGGCTATGTCTCTTCTTTTGAAGAAGAGCTCCTAGGCAGTTTTTACAAAATGGGAGAGAAGAAAAAACCGAATTACAGCATCCGGCTTATGAGAGTGGAAAGTCGTGAGGAAGCCAGGGGCATTCTTGGCGAGCTTGGATGTGAAGGTCCGGGAATTCAGATAATGAGCTCGAAGATGCGCCACCTCGTAATATCCGTGGACGGGGTTCAAGCGAGAGCAGCACACATTCTAAAACAGGTAATGCTTTCGAAGGGAGGGGAATGCGCTACACCAAGAGACGTTTTTTTCAAGAGCGAGGAACCCGTGCGGGTGGTTTTGATGGGCACCATTTCCCAGTTTGGCAAGGCCTTGAAAAACCTTTCCGTCCAACCTTTTGGACTTTCATCTCTTGCTGATGATTTGAAAGAGGTCATTTCGAAAGAATGCCTGGCGAGGCCTAATCGTGAGCTTAAAGCTGGTTCTTTCAAGCTGGAGCTTGGGAAGAGAACTCTTGTAATGGGGGTGCTTAATGTAACGCCGGATTCATTTTCCGATGGAGGTAGGTATAGCGATTTCTCCGCCGCCAGGCAAAGAGCGATAGAAATGGCGGAAGAGGGAGCTGATATCATCGACATTGGGGGGGAATCGACCCGACCCGGAGCGCTGCCGGTAAGCCTTGAGGAGGAATGCGAAAGGTTAATTCCACTCATAGAGGCACTGTCTTCTGATGTAGAAGTTCCTATATCGATTGATACGTGTAAAGCCATGGTGGCGGAGAGGGCAGTAGAAGCCGGGGCTTGCATCGTGAACGACATAAGCGCGTTGCGCTTTGACCCCCAAATGGGCTCGGTGGTAGCCAGCTTGGGGGTTCCGCTCATTCTTATGCACATGCAGGGCACGCCGAGGAACATGCAGGAAAATCCTCATTACGAGGACCTGATGGGGGAGATAGGTTCGTTCCTGAGTGAGAGGGCGGAGGCAGCGCTCAAAGCCGGTATAGACGCGGGAAAAGTGCTCATAGATCCTGGCATAGGGTTTGGGAAAACCGCTCTTCACAACCTTGAAATAATCAGGCGGCTCGAGGAATTTCGCTCACTTCCCTATCCCCTTGTGATTGGTCCTTCGAGAAAGAGATTTATTGGCTATGTGCTTGATAAGCCTGTTGATGAGAGACTCATGGGGACTGCCGCTGCCGTGTCTTTTGCCATAGCTAGAGGGGCGGACATTGTGCGAGTCCATGATGTTAAAGAAATGGTGGATGTTGTGAAAGTGGCGGATGCCATTGCTGGGAAAACTATCGAGGAGGCAAAACTTGCTTTCGATAAATCTTGATGGCATAAGGGTTTATGCCCATCACGGCGTGCTTCCAGATGAGAAAAGGGAGGGGCAGGAGTTTGTAATCGATGTTGAGGTCGAGCTGGATGTGGACGAAGAGAGACTGGATGACAATCTGGCTAACACGCTGGATTATGCTCGCCTTGCCGTCTCCGTTCAGGAAATTGCCACCAGGAACCGTTTTGACCTCCTGGAGACTCTTGCGGGGAGGATTGCCACATACATCCTGACTCTTGATGATGTAAAATCGGCGAAAGTAAGGGTGAGGAAGATGAATGCTCCGCTTGAAGTCACCCTCCAGAGCGTGGGTGTTACTGCTACGAGGGTAAGGGCGGATGAATAATAGTAAAGTTTTCGTTGGACTTGGTTCCAACATGGGAGACCGCCTGGAAAATATCCGGTTTGCCTTGATGGAACTTGCGAACCATCCTGAGATTGATGTAATCAAGTCATCTGAGGTTTATGAGTCTGAGCCTGTTGGTTATACTGCTCAGCCATTCTTTTTCAATGCTGTACTGGAGCTTGAGACGAAGCTTGATCCATGGGAACTATTGGATTTTACCCAAGAGCTTGAAAACCTTGCTGGAAGGGAAAGAACGTTTCGCTGGGGTCCAAGAAGTTTGGACATCGATATACTTTTTTTTGGCGATTTAGTCCTTAAAGAGCCCAGGCTTGTTATTCCCCACCCTGAAATCGCGAGGAGAAGGTTTGTTCTCGAACCACTGGTAGAAATATGGAGAGACGCAAGATTTCCCGATGGGAGACTTGTCTCAGAAGCTCTCGAGGATGTTTCTTTGGATCAGGTAGTTTGGAGGGTGGGAGATTTATGAAACACCAAGACCTGATTTCGATAATTGGAACCGGTAAAGTAGGGACCGCGGTAGCAAAGGTGCTCCTCGAGAGAGGATACA
>JAQURN010000034.1 GCA_028715585.1 Actinomycetota bacterium
AGCTTTTGGCGAATTCACTTGAAAATCCACCTTCATGCCTGTTCCTTCGAGAGAGTATTCCTTGGTTTGATTTTATCGGATGTTGGCGTGGCGATAAAGCGTTTTTTCGTGGCGTGGTAAAGTTAAAAGTGGAATGTCACGCGAAAATAAAGCAAGGATTTCTATACACGTTCAGCCTAACGCGAGCCGTAACGAAGTCAGATGCTTCAAGGACGGAATCTTGCACGTGAGAATTGCCGCGCCTCCCGTAAAGGGCAAAGCCAACCAGGAACTAATCAAGTTCCTGAGCGAGATTTTCAACGTGAGCAAAAGCGAGCTGACTATTGAGAAGGGCATGAGCAGCAAGAAGAAAATTGTAGCTGTTGACAGGCTAACCCAAACCCAACTGCAAGAGCGGCTCGAGAAACTGGGTGCAGAAGAGTAAAGGTTAAAAGTTGGGAAAAAGAAAATGGCGGAGAGAGTGGATTCGAACCGTCGCTCGCGGGAAAGAAGAAAACACTTGCGCCGAGATACACTACGCCCGCTCGCTCTTCCAGGGGGGACTTCGCGTCCCCCCTAGGACGGTCGCTTACGCGACCTCTACCCCCCTAACTTAGATTGCTGGGGGGATGCTCCCCCCGCAAGAAAGATAAGCCCCCCTGGGTTCGATTCCCGCAGAAAAAGGTGGGGAGTTTAGTGGTGGAGCCGGGGGGAAACGAACCGTCGCTCGCGGGAAAGAAGAAAACACTTGCGCCGAGATACACTACGCCCGCTCGCTCTTCCAGGGGGGACTTCGCGTCCCCCCTAGGACGGTCGCTTACGCGACCTCTACCCCCCTAACTTAGATTGCTGGGGGGATGCTCCCCCCGCAAGAAAGATAAGCCCCCCTGGGTTCGATTCCCTCGAGAAGGGGTGGGGAGTTTGGTGGTGGAGCCGGGGGGAATCGAACCCCCATCTCGTCCGCGCGAAGGACGCATCTTCCCATTGGACCACGGCCCCTTGTCGACTCTAATCTTCAATAATTCTAAGATATAGTATCCTAATTTGACAGGTGCTTTTCAGTTGATATTAGATGGCTGATTCTTTCCAGGGCGGCAATGGTGAGATTGTAATGGGGAACAAAAGAAAGAAAGTTATAACAAAATTGCTGATGGCTTTCAGCGGGGTCATCCTATGTATTGCTGTTTCGTATTTCGGATGGTACCAGTTTCGCGAGAGAGCAAGTGTCCCCATCGACATCGTGAAGGGGCACGAATTGCCGGGCAGTAACTCGACCGTGGAAGAGCGAATTGACGGATTCTTGAGCGAGCGAGGAATAAAGGTCAATCGAGAGGCATTTGCGCCGAGGTGGGGAGCGGAACAAAAAGATGGTGATGTATGGATAGTTTCGTACGTCTTTGAAGTTGGAAGGAATGCAACCTGGCTCTCCTGGGAGGTGAATGTCGATTCGGGAGATATACGTCCAATAGGTGAGCTTGCGCGGGAATTATGGATTGGCGAGAAAAAAAGTGGGGCGGCCTCGGGTCATCTCCAGTAGAAGCGACTGAAACAGCAGAGGTTTTTTGTGTGGCATAGATGTTTTGGGGGAGGATGGTTTATAATAACAACCAGGGAATAACTAGTGGGTTGGAATTGTTGCTTTCTAAGACGCATGTAGAGTTTTGGCTGGTGGCACCGAATAGCACGGAGGTGTAGGAGATTGGTACGAGGACCTCATGGGCATGAAAAAGTTTCTCAGGAAATTGAAAGAGTTAGGTGTCACAACTGTGGCAATCGGGTGACACTTGAAGCGGGGCAAATGGAAGTAGAGTGTCCCCACTGTAAAGCTTTGGTCAAAAGGCCCAAGAAAAAATAAGGGTTATAGGAGCTTGTTCAACGGCCGCATATTTGCGATGGAGGTTTTTTCGATTTGGAGTTATCGACCGAGGATATCGGAGAACACAGGCTAATAAAGTTGGGCGGGGAAGTTGATATATACACTGCCCCCATGCTTCGTGAAGCAATAGTAGATGCGATAGATAAAGGCCACTACAAGGTTGCAGTGAGCCTCGACGACGTTGATTTTCTTGATAGCACTGGTTTGGGAGTTCTCATGGGAGGGTTGAGGAGAATCAAACAGCACGATGGCGAACTTGAAATAGTTTGTAGTAAAGAAGACATCCTCCGCATTTTCAAAATTACTGGTCTGAATAAGGTTTTCAAAATGTATGAGCACCCCGAGGAGCTGTTGTAAGATTCGCTTAGCACGTTAACAGTTGCGGGGCCAGGGAAAGGCGGGCGCTGTCCGCCCATTTTTTTTGGAATCAAGAGGGATGCATGGAAGATAGCCGGGCCGAAGAGGATGATGAATACTGCCGCAAACTGCGAGAGTCGATGATAGAAGACCAGATTATAGCTAGAGGAGTACGCGACCGTCGTGTTATCGAAGCAATGAAATCAATCCCAAGGCATCTTTTTGTCCCGGTATCCCCAATTGAAAGAGCTTATAGTGATACCCCGCTTCCAATCGGGGAAGGGCAAACGATATCTCAGCCTTATATGGTTGCGTGGATGACCGAACTTCTTCGGCTTGAAGGTGACGAGAAGGTACTGGAAGTTGGGACGGGAAGCGGCTACCAGGCTGCAATCCTTGCAAAGCTTTCACGGGAGGTATATACAATCGAACGCGTCAAATCTCTTGCTGAGACAGCGCGAGAGCGACTGGATAAACTGGGCATCGAAAATGTCCATGTAGTAATTGGCGATGGAAGCGCCGGGCTTCCAGAGTATGCCCCTTACGACAGGATAATTGTGACGGCTGGCACTCCTCGCATACCGCCCGCCTTGGTGGAACAGCTTGCGGAGGGGGGAAGGCTTGTGATACCAGTTGGTTCCAGTTCTCTTCAGATGCTAACGGTCCTAAAAAAGAAAAATGGGAAAATTTACAAAAAGGAAGAAGGGTCTTGTGTTTTCGTTCCCCTTGTGGGTGTGCAGGGGTGGAAACCTGAGGAATTTTTCTGATTTGAGAAAGGGGTCTTTAAGGATTCGTGCACGCTGTAATTGTTATGCCTACGTACAATGAGGCAGATAACATCGAAGATATCACCACTAGCATAATGGAGATGGATATCGGGGTTTCCATGGTGATTGTTGACGACAATTCTCCGGATGGGACCGGATTGATTGCCGACAGGCTGGCGGAGAAATTTCCTCGGGTGCGCGTTTTGCATCGAGCTGAAAAGAAAGGATATGGCTTGGCGTGTATTCAGGGATTCGAGGAAGCGTTTGCTATGGGAGCTGATGTGATATTTCAAATGGACGCGGATTTTTCTCACGACCCAGCCTATCTACCAGAATTCCTTTCGGCAATTGGTTCCCATGATGTGGTGATTGGGTCTAGGTATGTAAGAGGCGGAGCGGTGAAAAATTGGGGGATACTGAGAAGAGTGATAAGCAAGGGCGGGAGCCTTTATTCTCGAATTTTCACAGGCATGAAACTAAAGGATTTCACGAGTGGATACAGGTGCTATAGGAGTGAAGTGCTAAAGAGCATAGATTTCTCGAAGATAGCTACGAAGGGGTACGGTTTCTTGGTGGAGTTGGCTTATATCTGCTGCAAGATGGGATATGATGTGTACGAGATTCCTATCGTTTTTGCTGACAGAAGAGTTGGACAGTCGAAGATGACCGGCGGCATCGTTTTGGAAGCCGCGCTTGCGGTTCCCCGCCTGCGCTGGAAGTACCGCGGAATCGGAGTAGGTTCCAGCTGAAGGATTTTTGTGATTTGCCCCGAGAAGTCTTCTCGTTTCACTAAAATATCTTAGGCATGTATTTTTGTTATTGAACCTAGTGTTTCACTATCCTCGGAGGTAAAGGTGAAAGAAGGAAAAAAGGGAAACTTGAGCTATATTTTCGATCCAGCTTCAATTGCGGTCATCGGAGCTAGCAAGCAGACAATGAAGTGGGGGTTCATCGTTCCCGCCAATATTGTTGCCGGTGGCTGGAAAGGAGAACTCTATCCGATAAATCCCCACGAGGAGGAGATACTAAGCAGGAAAGTTTATAGGTCGATAAAGGAGGTTCCTGGAGATGTTGACCTAGCGGTTGTGACGGTTCCCGCCCAAAAAGTCGTTCCTCTCGTCCGCGAGTGCGTCGAAAAAGGGGTAAAGGGCTGCATCGTTATTTCGGGGGGGTTTAGCGAAACTGGAGAGGATGGCGCGCTCTTGGAGAAGGAGTTACTTTCCGTCGTTTCTTCCTCCGAGATGAGACTTGTGGGTCCTAATACCATGGGGGTGTTTTCCGCCCCAAATTCTCTTCACTGCCTTATGCCCCCCGTTCGTCCTCTGAAAGGAAAGATAGCGTTCGCGGCGCAAAGCGGCAACCTTGGAACCCAGATGCTCAGCCTTGGGAGCGCGCTAGGCGTTGGGTTTTCCAGGTTTGTCAGCATCGGGAACGAGGCGGATCTCAAATGGGCTGACTACATTGAGTATTTTGGGAACGACCCTCAGACAGGGGTTATTCTTCTTTATATGGAGGGAGTCAGAGACGCTAGGAAGTTCATCGAAGTCGCCTCTCGTACGAGCTCGAAAAAGCCGATAGTGGTCAAGAAGGCGGGGAGGACCAAGTCTGGTGCCAAGGCGGCGAAATCACACTCCGCGGCTCTTGCGGCTGACGAAGTGATTTTCGATGGCGTAATCAAGCAGACAGGAATGGTCGAAGTCGATACCACGGAGGAGATGTTGGATGTTGCCAAGGCGTTTGCCGTGCTCCCATTGCCTAAGGGAAAACGGGTGGGCGTTCTCACATGGGGTGGCGGCTGGGGGGTAGTTGCCGCTGACGCGCTGGAACAGCATGGCTTAGAGCTGGTTGAACTACCGGAAGAAACGCTCAAGGAGCTGGATGAGTTTCTGCCTCCATATTGGAGCCGCGGGAACCCAGTGGATCTCGTTGGGACCCTCGACCTTTCACAACACTTTCGTTGTAGTGAAATACTTGCTAGGTGTCCCGTGGTCGACGCGGTGATATCGCTTGGCACAATGGGGGCTACCACTTCTTTCCAGTCCTTCGTGGAGGATAGCCCGGCGCTAGAAAAGGAGTTGGAACTTTCCGCGGGTTTCGATGCCGCGGCATCCGAGGAATTCGTTCGGCAACTTGCCGCGACCGAGGAGGCTTACCGGAACGAAGTGGTAAAGCTTGTGAACGAGACCAACAAGCCAATTGTCGTCGTAGCATTTCCGTCTCCGGAGGATGGCGGCTCGAGGCTCGCGAGCCATAGCGATGTGGTTGTCTATCCCTCGCCCGAGAGGGGAGCGAAGGCTCTCGCTGCCCTTTACGAATACAAGAAGTATCTCCAGAGTCTTGAATAGGCGTATAATCACTAGCCCGACCCCAGGAGTATGTAGTGCCCGACGTCATAAAGGCTTTCATATTGGGTTTAGTGCAAGGGATAACTGAGTTTATCCCCGTGAGTTCAAGCGGGCATCTCGTCCTTTTGCCAAGGCTGTTTGGCTGGAGGGACTTTGGTTTGGCTTTTGATGTTGCCGCGCACATGGGAACCCTCCTGGCTATCATTCTTTACTTTCGAAATGACTGGGCGGAGTTGGTAAAAGGTTTTTTTCGCAGCTTTATCGCAAAGCCCTCGAAGTGGAAAGAAAGTGAAAAAACAGCTTGGATGATTGTTGGAGCAACCATCCCCGCTGCTCTTGCTGGTTTTTTCTTCGGGGACGTGGTGGAACAACGGCTGAGAACCCTCGAATGGGTCGCCGTCTTTTTGATTGTAGGAGCTCTTATCATGTCGATTGCGGAACTCCTTGCTAAGAAAGAACGTGGCTCTGAGAGGCTCAAGCCACGCGACGCGGCTGTCATGGGTTTATTCCAGGTGGTTGCCCTCGCTCCTGGCCTTTCCCGTTCTGGGGCAACCATTTCGGGCGGGTTGGTTTGTGGGCTCGAAAGAGATGCCGCAGCGAGATTTTCTTTCCTGATGGCAGCTCCTATAACTTTGGGGGCTGGATTGCTGGAGGCGGGAAAGCTTTTTGGCGGGGGAATTCACATCGATGCATTGCTGATGGGAGTGGTTTTCTTGACCTCTGCTGTCGTGGGATTCCTGACCATAAAGTATTTGCTTTCTTACTTGAGGAAAAGAACACTTTTACCCTTTATAATGTATTCTGTTGTTGTTGGTTTTGTCGTTCTCGCCGGGAAGGCTTTATTGTGAGCCTTCGCGGGTTTGTTTTGCTAAAAAGATGCATGAGCTCTCCGTAGTTGAAAGCATGGTTTCTATCGTCTTGAAACACGCGGAGACGAACCATGCTTCCAGAGTTGAAAAGATAAACCTGGTTCTTGGTGAGGCGAGCAGTGTTGTGGAGGAGCCTGTAAGGTTCTATTTTGAATTATTGAGCAAGGAGACTATAGCTGAGGGGGCTGATTTGAATTTTCGAAAGACTCCGTTCCAGGCGTCTTGTAATAAGTGTGGAAAGGAGTTTCACATCGAAGGCATTGACTTTTCTTGCCCGTCATGTGGAAGTTCTGAGACAACGATAGTTTCTGGAAGCGAGTTCCAGGTCGAATCTATAGAAATTTCTTGAGTAAGAAGGATTTGAGATATGAAAAATCCTGGAGGAGAAAAAAGAAAAGTAGAAGTGCTCGAGGGCGTATTCGATGCTAATGAGATGATTGCCCGAGAAAATCAAGAGCTTCTGCAAAAGAACAAAGCCTGCATGGTGAACATCATGGCAAGCCCTGGTGCCGGCAAGACCAATCTCATCATGAGGACGCTTGAAAGTATCGGGCAAAGGTTCTCTTGCGCCGTGGTGGAGGGGGACATTGCTGGAAAAGTAGATGCCGAGAAAATTGCGGGTGACGGCTTCCCCGCTATCCAGATAAACACTGGGGGGTCTTGCCACTTGGAAGCCAAGCAGGTGAAATCCGCGCTCGAGCGGCTCGAGATGGACAAACTCGATCTTATTTTTGTGGAGAACGTTGGAAATCTCGTCTGCCCAGCTGAGTTTTCCCTTGGCGAGGATTTGAAGGTCATGATTTTGAGCGTCGCGGAGGGCGATGATAAACCCCTCAAATACCCCTTGATGTTCAGAGAAAGTGACGTGCTCATCATCAATAAGATGGATCTGCTTGGATTTACTGATTTCGAGCTGGAAAAAGTGAAGCCCCTTGTTAGGGGGATGAATCCATCTATTCGCATGTTCGAGATTTCATGCAGGGAGGGAACTGGAGTGGAAGAGTGGGCGAAGTATTTGGAAGATGTGATTACAAAGAAGGGGGAAAGCGGTGGAGCTTAGTTCGATTGAGAAAGTGAAAGAGGCTGAAAAGGAAGCCAAGGCGATATTGGAAAATGCTGAAAAGGAAGCCCGGGATATCATCTTGAGTTCAGAGAAAAAAGCTCGGGAGCTGATTTCTGGGGCAAGAGAAAGAGCGAGCCGTGACGCGAGCCGCAAGGCGGAAGAATCACGACTCGAGACAGACGAGCTGATTCGAAAAATCGAGGAAGAAACGGATGATAAGCGCAAAGAAACGAGGGAGATTGCCCTCAGGGGAATGGATTCCGCTGTAGATTTTCTCTTCCGCGAAATCATGAGTTGAGGTGAGAGGGAGAATTTGGCTCTAGAACCAGTCAAGAAAGTTCTTGTGATAACGAGGAAAAATCTCGAGGACGAGGTCGTGGACTCAATTGCTCGGCTGGGAGCGCTACATATTCAGCGCCTTCTCGACCCCGAGGTTGTCCCACCAAGGTCTCCCAGTTCCCGCGATAAGGAATCTGAGAGAAAAGCGAGTGCCGCGCTTTCGAAAGTCGATTTCGCGTTGAGTTTCTTGACCGAGAACAAAAAAGGAAAGCGTGGCTTCATAAAATCACTCGTGAAGGACAAGTACGAGATGAAACTCGAGGAGTTCCTTGAGGCTGGGGAACGCGTAAATCTGGATGAAGTACATGAGGCGTGCTTGAGGTTCGATGGTAAGCTAAAAGAACTTTCGGAGAGAAAATCCAGGCTCGAGACGGAAATTTCGGAGCTCGACGGGTGGAAGGAAGTCGAAATTCCCCTTGATGCCCTCAAAGGGGGAACGTATTACGAGATAAAGGCTTTCTTCCTGAAGGGATTAGAGCCAGAGGAATTTTCCTCGCTTCTTTTCGAGAAAGTCCCTGCCAGTGAGCTTTTTGTCGTCAGGAAGCACAAAGATGGCGCGGTTTGTATCGTCATCTATTACCGCCATGAAAGTGAAGCGGTTGAGGAGCTACTTTCTTCTTACGAAGAAGTTGCTATTCCTCGAGGGGAAGCAAGTCCTTCCGAGCTCATTGCCAGGAAAGAGAAAGAGCGTAGCGCCATCGAACAAGAAATAAGCGAACTCATCGAAGATGTCCAGGAATACACCGACTACATCGCCGATTTAGAGATACTTCACGAATATATCCTCTTTGAGCGGGGAAAACTGGAGGCAAGGAAGTCGATGGGAGAAACGGATTCTACCGTGGTCGTCGAGTCTTGGATTGGCGAGGGGAAGATAGAAAAGGCGCGCAAAACCCTTTTGAAGATATCGGATGAAATTGAGGTAGAAGTTCTAGACCCTGAGCCAGGCGACGACCCTCCTGTTCTTCTCAAGAACCCCCGTTTGCTCAAACCCTTCGAGTTCTTGGTGAAGCTGTATGGGTTTCCCAACAACCGCGAAACCGATCCCACTTGGCTCGTGGCATTTTCATTCATACTCTTCTTCGGATTTTGCATAGGAGACATAGGATATGCCTTCTTGTTGTTTGCCGTTTTTCAATTGATAAAGAAATATCTGCCGGTTGGAAAAAATACCAGCGATCTTCTTACTGTCTTGAGCTACGGCTGCGGCTTTGCGGCTGTGATGGGGGTGCTCACTGGATCATGGTTTGGAGTAGATACCGAAAAACTTCCCGCGATTCTCAAAACCCCCATAATTTTCGATTCCCTGAATGATCCAATCCCCCTGATGTTGGTTTGTATCGTTATCGGTTTGATTCACATGCTTATTGGGACCGCCGTTGAGTTCCGGGACAGCTGGAGAGAGGGGGCTTACTCTGACGCGCTCATAGACCAGGGATTGGTGCTTTTTTTCTTCGGAGGAGGGATATTGGCTGCTGGGCTCGCGTTTGCGCACCTAATCCCCATGTGGGTGGTGTTCTTAGTGGCTGGCTTAGGGCTAGGGGGGATGCTTGTGTTGCTTGGGCACCACTCGAAGAGCCTGGTTGGAAAGATTTTTGGGGGCTTGTATGAGACATATAACGTTCTTGGTGGCTGGCTTGGCGATACCGTCTCGTATCTCAGGCTTTTCGCCTTAGGGCTTGCCACTTTCGCGGTTGGCTGGGTTATAAACATAATGGCTGAAATGGTGAGCGGCGCGGCTCCCGTTATAGGGGTGCTTTTGATGCTCATCGTGATAATCATTGGCCACTGTTTCAACGCGGCGATAAACTTACTTGGGGCGGTCGTTCACCCTTTGAGGCTGGAATATGTTGAGTTTTTCGGCAAGTTCTACGAGGATGGGGGAAGGAAATTTACTCCCCTTGGAGTCGATTCCAAAGTTGTCATGATTTCCGATATGGATTCCTAATAGACTTTGGATACCCTTTGCTATTTAATGCTTGCCTCTTGCGCAACTTACCTGGCTTTAATTTATAATATTTTCTCGCTTTTCTTGGTAAGAACTCGAACTTTTGCTTGTTGAAATGATTGAGTTTTGCGAGGAATCGCGGGGTATGTAGTGCTCGAGCGGGTGGCTGTTAAGGAAGTCCGTGAGGAGTTGGATCTAAAAGGAGGGAAAATGGAAGACGAATCGAGAAAGCTTTTTCACATGCCGGAGGAACTGAGCAGTAATGCTCATGTCAAGAGTTTCGAGGAGTATCAAAGGCTCTACAAATGGGCACTCGACGACCCAGAAGATTTCTGGGGGAAGATGGCGGACCAAGAACTCGACTGGTACAAGAAGTGGGACAGGGTTTTTTTCTGCGACAAGGAAGCCTATATTCACAGGTGGTTTGAGGGTGGAAAGCTCAATGTCTCCTACAATTGCCTGGACAGGCACCTCGAGGACGGGAGAAAAGACAAGATAGCTTTTATATGGGAGCCTGATGAGCCAGGGGAAGCGAGAACCTATACCTATCAGGAACTTTACGAAGAGGTCGTTAAATTTGCGAACGTGCTCAGGAAATATGGCGTCAAGAAGGGAGACAAGGTATGCATTTACCTTCCCATGATACCCGAGCTTCCTATTGCCATGCTTGCCTGTGCCCGAATAGGAGCGCCGCACAGCGTTGTTTTCGGGGGCTTTTCCGCTGACGCGCTCCGTGACAGGATTCTTGATTGCGAGGCAAAGACCTTAATCTGCTCGGATATAAGCTACAGAGGCGGAAAGGCGATTCCACTCAAGCCTAATGCTGACGCGGCGTTGGAAGAGTGCCCAGAGGTCAAAACTGTTTTTGTGGTCAAGAGGGGTGAAGACACCGCGGAGATGAAGGAAAACAGAGACCATTGGTGGCACGAGGAAATTTCCGCTCCCGACATCAAGAGTGAGTGTGAACCAGAGCAGATGGACGCCGAGGACCCTCTTTTCATTCTCTATACCAGCGGGAGCACCGGTAAGCCAAAGGGTGTCCTTCACACCACGGGGGGATACCTTCTCTACGCCGCCCTCACTCATAAGTGGATATTCGATATCAAGGATGAGGATGTATGGTGGTGTAC
>JAQURN010000035.1 GCA_028715585.1 Actinomycetota bacterium
TTCCTCATCTCCCGGCTTGCGAGAGTTGGATTAGTGGTAACCCCATCAAGCACACCCCAGCTGTGAATTTCCCTTATGTGTTCCACGTTCGCGGTATCGATGAAAAGCTTCAAAACTACCTCCTTTGCGTCTTTTTATCCTGCTCCAGGAAATCTGGCATGCTGAACTCATGCAGACCAAAATTTGAGTTGGAAGAACAGCTCAAATTCATCAAAAAAGCCATCGGCCTAAATTCTCCTCGGGGGTTCCAATGGCTTCCTCGAGCATTTTTTCTCCTACTTCTCCCTCGCTATATTCGGTAAAGAATTGATTGATGACATATTCGAGGACAGTATTCAGGGTGGAATCGAAATTGTAGCAGGGAAAAACTGGAACCTTTTTCTGTTGCGCAAGCTCCAGTACGTATTCCTGAATCCTTCGAATATTACTGAAGCTTTCGAGGTAGCGTTCCACCGGCCGCGACCCACCAGTTTGAACATCCCTCGACTCGAAATGGCTCCTATGTTTTTCTTCATCCTCCACCGCGAGTACGAACTGGACCACAAAAGCATCCTTGAAGAACCCCGATTCGATTACCCCGGGAACAAGGTGGGCACCCTCTATTATGAAGTTTGTTTTTTCAACGATTGCCCTCTCTATCAAAGCCTTGACCCCTACCCATACCGTCGCCGCCTGTTCCAGGAATCCAAGGATTAGTTTATCCGTAGTAGGAGGAAGGGGTATCCTCAGGGCATCGCTTGCCCTGAAGGAAGAGTTAAACAAGGATGGGATAACAGCGGGAGTGAAAAGGGAACGCATTACCTCTCGAATTACATCGGTAGAGACAATCCTGGTAATCCCAAGCCTCGCGGCGAGCGTGGTAGCAATTGTTGATTTCCCTACCCCGGTCGCCCCACCAATGAGGATGATGAGCGGTTTGCCAAGAAGAGATACCGAATGCCACCTCCTGTAGATTTCCACGTATTTGGCACCCGCGCTGCGTTCGAGCACCTTCTCCGCAGTATTACGGACGTGCTCCGTCGTTACTACAGGTGCCCCCTCATCGCGAAGCGTCTCGTGGATTTCAGCCGCGACGCTATATGCCTTCTCGGGAGACAAACCGGTCGCCATGATGGACATCGCCATAAGCCCCTTGGAGTAGGGAAGCCTGTTCTCCTCATCCGCGATAATTATCCTCTCTGGCCTTGCTTGTTTTTCAGTCATCTCAAAACTTCATACCTTCGAAACCCTTAAAGTGTTCATGGAATTTTCACGAGGTTACATTATTTCTTATGAGCGCTTCCGCTTACTGAAGCGGCTTCCAGCTAAGTCGTAGAGGTAATCGAGTTCCTCATCCAGACTTCCCTCCAGCGCAACTGGAAAGTTCTCGATGTAGACGAGTTCCTTGGACTGTTCATGCGCGCGAGAGGAAACTACATCCACTCCTGCCGCTTTCAACTCAGTTACAAATACATCAGCACCCTTCGATTTCTGGAGGGCTCTAGCAAGCATACTCCTGTTGGCGAGATTAGAGCTTACACCTACCAGTCGCGCGCCGTAATTGCTCTCCAGGTATGCCCCTTGCAACTTTACCACCTCGAGGGGGGCAGTGCTTGCAAGAAAAATTTTCTTTCCCCTCAAGTCACCCAGTGGACGGGGCCTGAAGACCGTCTTAACTATCTTGACTTCGGGATTGATAGAAAAAATCCCATCCGTGAGTCGGGAGAGTTTTTTACTGGAAACTTGGAATTCTTCACACATTGTAATAACAATCAGGTCGGAAAGCAAGAGCCGATAACGTCCGAGGTATTCGAGGATGTATTCCTCCTCCTGGAGAGCAGACACGACCAGGAGAACAGCATCGGTCCCAACGGGCGGTATTGCCGCCCCGCTCCCCTCGAATAGAATGATTTCAGATTCAGTCTCGCAAGCCAACTTAGCACCCTCGGCTACATTCGAAAAATACGGTTCTCCCGCCATTCCTCCACCACAGCGCCTGCAACCCACAGTAGGCACCTTTCCCATCATCGCGTCTTCAAAATGGTCACTCGCGGCATGGCGACCAAGCTTAGAGAGCTCTCTTAAGTAGGAATCAGATATCTGGCGAGGGTCACCAAGGAATTCTGGATTTTTTGGCCCGCCTCTTCCCATAGTGCATACACAAACCCTTTTGCCACCATCTTGAAGCCGTCTCGCGAAGTAGCCAGATATCGCGGTTTTCCCCACGCGTTTCCCGCTTCCCCAGATTCCGATGGAGGCCTTTTCGCAGATGAATGGGCGGTTTGGAGAAGAGAAATAGAAATCCGCCCCACGGTAGGAAACCCCCATCGCCAGGGACTCGGAAATCAGCTTGAACCTTTCTCTGTATCCAGCAATGGGTTCATCGGATAAATCTATTACTTCATCAACCTCGTGGTCGGCAATCGCTTCCTTCAAACTCAAAAGAGGGTCTTCTCCAGAATAGAGCGGGAAATTACCATAACTCGCCTCTACTCCATCCCACACTTTCTCTGTCCCCCCCAGGAAAACAAGGGCCAGAATCGAATAGCCATTAGCCTCCAGGCTTGAAAGCGCGTCCTCTACGACATCGGGGTAGTGTTCGCCGTCAATCAAGGCGATGGCTTTACGGATTGGAATTTCACCTTTCATGCGAGAATCGGACAACCTCTTCGCTTTCCCCAAACGGATATTTCCTTGTTACCTCGCAGAAACTCGGATACACGTCAACCACGTTATAGCAAGGTCTGGCATACCCTCGTACCCTCAAGGAAGAAACAGTCCCAGCGTTGACCACCCAGAGGTTCTCAAAACGCCAAGAATGAGGGACGTGCTTGTGCCCGCACAAAACCAGATCAATCTTCTCCTCTACCAGAAGTTCGAGGAAGTCACCGGCATCCTCGATTACATGTCGTTCCCTACCAGTCCCAGGTATCGGCAACAGGTGGTGGTGCATCGCTATAACTTTGAAATCCTCAGACCCCCCAAGCATTTCCGTCACCCATCGATAGTTCTGGCGTCCAAGTTTGCCCTCGTCAAGATCTGGCTGGGAGGAATCCAGTGCCACGATAGTTATCCCACCTATACGTAAAACTTTGTTCCTGGTTCCAAAAGCATCTTCGAAATGGACGTAACCGACATTCCTCGAGTCGTGGTTTCCCGGCACCACGCAAATCTCTTCGCATTCTAGGTTGCCAAGGTATGCCTTGACGGCAGAATATTGCTGCCTGAATCCGTCGTTGGTGAGATCCCCAGTTACCAGAACCACATCGGGCTCCATCCTGTTTATCTCCACAATAGCCCTGTTGAGCAAGTTAGAGACGTAATGGTTAGAGCCCACGTGAATATCCGAAATCTGGGCTATCCTCGCAATCCTGTCTTCGCCCTTCTCGCCCAATTTCCTCATCCTTTCAAAGTCGCCAATATTATCTCTTCATGGAGGGGATTTCCAAAGTCTGCTTTTTCTCGAGGGAAACGTCTATCTTTTTCACCAATTCTTTAAGAGTGGTCAAAAGTTCGGAAATCAAGGAGAGGCTTCTTCCCCCTTTGACGGGCACTAGCTCTACCTCCCCTTTTATTCCTCCCATTCTCCCCGCCTTCCGCGCGGCATCCCTCAAGTTTCCAATGGAATCGATAAGCCCAAGTCTTTTCGCTTCCTCCCCAGGCCAGGTTAGACCGGTCGCCAGTTCTCGCACCCTGGACTCCTTCATTTTTCTTCCAGACGCGACGTCCGCTATAAAGTTGTCATAGGTAGCCTGCATCTGGGCATCGAGTATCTGAGCCTCTTCAGGGGTTAACTGTCTCAGGGGACTTCCAATGTCTTTATATTTTCCCTTCGTAATGACAGTATATTCAACTCCCATTTTATTGTAGAGTTCTTCGAGATTAGGTATCTCGAGAATTACGCCTATACTCCCCACATTCGAATCAGCGGAAGCGAAAATAAAATCAGCTGCCGACGCGATGTAGTACGCGCCCGATGCCCCCACATCTCCAATCGAGACAACAACCGGTTTTTCCTTTTTGGTGCGAATGATTTCCCTGTATATTTCCTGTGCCCCCGCTGGCGTCCCGCCAGGGCTTGAAATACGGATGACAATAGCCTTTATCTCTCTATCTTTTCTAGCTCGATCCAGCTCTTCGATGACGCGCTCCGCGGAAGTCCCCCACTCGAAGAGGCTTCCCTCTCCAGACGAACTTATTATCCCATTTATCTCTACGAGTCCCACGCGTTTTCCGTGGGGTCTCCCACTGAAAGCGATGGGTAAAATAAAGCAGACGCAAAGAAGAAGTACAACCAAAAAAGCGACGAGCACAATTGCCACAATTGCCACTACCCTTCCGCTTCCGCTACCTCCTCCCTGATAACTGCTCGTGGGAGGAGGCGAGGGCGGTCGGAGGGCTGAATGTTCTTCATTCATTTGGTTTACCTCCTTTTAGCACCTTGGTAAGCCCAAATAAGCACCAGTTGCTCATGATACTCGGAAATCAAAAAAGGGCATCCCCACTACTCTTCGGAAAGCCCGCATCATGAGGAAGGGACATGCTCCCCTCCCAAGAGAAAACTCATTACTTTCCATCCTTCCTCAATGGTCACCCCCCCCATTGCGGCTTTCTCCGAGAAGCCAGAGGCTCCACCAGTTTCTATATGCGCTCCGCAAGCCGCGAATGGGACTGCCGAAGCGCTGTGAGTTCTTGTAGAGATAAGAGTCTGGTGGTCAGGGCTTACCATTAAACTCCATGCGCCTTCATAGGAAGAGAAAAATTCAAGAACTGGACCGACCACCATAGAGTCAAATCGCTCGATGGCATTGATTTTCTCATCCACGTCACCCATATGGGAAGCCTCATCTGGAGCCTCTACGTGAACGAAGGCAAAATCGCTTTCCTCGAGGAGCCTTATAGCAGCCTCGCCTTTCCCTCTATAATTTGTGTCCAGGTAGCCGGTCATGCCTGGAACATCCACGCTTTTGAGCCCCGCGAGCCTTGCAAGCCCTCTGACGACATCCACCGCGCTTACAACCCCACCCTCGATACCAAACTTTTCTTTGAAACTTTCGAGCTTCACGGCGGTCCCCTGCCCCCACAGCCATATCATCGTAACCGGCGGGGAATCGGAAGCCTCGAGCCTCTCGTTGACCTTGCGGCACTCGAGAACAGCCTTCGATTTTTCCATCAATTCCCTCACCCGCTCCGAACCCTTCCCCCGCGGCAGGTGGGAGGCGATTTTCTCACCAATTATGTCGTGGGGGGCTTCACATTTGACCTCGTTGTAATCCCCCTTCAAAAGAAGGATATTCCTATAGGAATTTCCCTCGTAGATTTTGACTTCGTCATCCCCCAAGTTCTGACTCAGGAAAGAAATTATATCCGCCGCACGCTCTTTGGAAATGTGTCCGGCGCTGTAATCAATCATAGTTCCATCTTTTACCGTAACCAGATTGCAGCGAAAAGCTGTCCAGCCCCTTGGGATGTCAATCCCAAGGCTAGCGGCCTCGATGGGTCCGCGTCCGGAATAATATTTTTTGGGGTCGTAACCCAGAAGCGAAAGAATCGCCACGTCGCTGCCTGCTTCCATTCCTTCAGGTATAGTTTTTGTACTCCCGCAGATTCCCTGGCGAGCAATCATGTCCATATTAGGGGTATTAGCAAACTCAAGGGGGGTTTTCCCCTCGAGGCTTGGCAAAGGCTCGCCGGCGGCGCCGTCGGGAACTAAAATGGCGACCTTCATCCCTCAAGCATCTCCCTTATCGCTACCTATAAAGCGAAGTACGTCCTCTTTCCTCGCCTTTACGACTGGCGGCTCCTCAGACTCTTTCACTGCCCTTTCCGGGTCTTTGAGCCCATGTCCAGTAAGAATGCAAACAACGCGCGCGTCAGGGGAAATCTCGCTTTGCTCGGCAAACCTGAAGAGCCCGGCAACCGAAGCCGCCGACGCCGGCTCGACAAAAACTCCTTCCTTTGAACCAAGAAAATGGTAAGCCTCAAGGATTTCCTCATCGCTCACCATGTCTATTTTTCCGCCAGATTCTCTAGCCGCCGAAACGGCACCTTTCCATGAGGCAGGATTGCCAATCCTTATAGCCGTAGCCAGGGTCTCGGGTTTCTCTATTGGGTATCCCCTAACGATTGGCGCCGACCCCTCTGCCTGGAATCCCATCATCCTGGGAAGGGAATCGATTTTTGAAGAATCGAAATATTCTTTGTATCCCTTCCAATACGCGGTGATATTCCCAGCATTTCCTACCGGCATAAACTGGTAGTCTGGCGCTTTTCCCATAACATCGCATATCTCGAAAGCGGCTGTCTTCTGACCTTCGATGCGGTACGGGTTCAAGCTATTCACCAGCACCGCCGCGCCTTCAGAGGCTATCTCCCGCACAATCCCCAAGGCATCATCGAAATTCCCTTCCAGGGCAAGAACCTTTGCCCCATGCATGAGCGCCTGTGAGAGTTTCCCCAGGGCTATCGCCCCTTTCGGTATCACAACCACACACTTGATGCCAGCGATGGAAGCATAAGCGGCAGCGGACGCGCTCGTGTTTCCGGTTGACGCGCAGATTACCACCCTGGCGGCTTCTTCTGCTGCCTTGCTCAAAGCGACAGTCATTCCCCTGTCTTTGAAAGAACCAGTGGGATTCGTCCCTTCGTACTTCAGGTAGACATGAAACCCCAGCTTGCTGGACAACTCCCTTGCCTCCAGAAGGGGTGTATTTCCCTCGAGAAGAGTAATCACCGGCGTAGAATCTGAGACGGGGAGATGCTCACGGTATTCCTCTATCACTCCACGCCAGCGGCGTTCGAGTTTCTCTTCTCTTCTTTGCGGATTGAAACCTGCGTTACCTTTTAATCTCATCGCTGCCCTTCGTAAGCCTCTGTTGATTCGACCCTTATAACGCTCGGGATGTCCTTGACGACATCAAGCCCAAGAAGTTCACTTCTGGCAGCCTGGAAATTCTTCTCCACCACCTCGTGTGTTATTAAGACAATCTCGGCTTCCCCTCCAAGACCCTTTTGCACCACACTCTCCAGGCTTACCTTGTTTTCTCCAAAAACCTTGGCGATTTTCGCAAGCACTCCAGGGCGATCAATCACTTCTAGCACCATGTAAAACTTGGTGGTAAGCTCATCAACCGACTTCACCCGGCAAGGATTCGACCAGTAGGGACGCCTGAATACCGATGGGTCTTTTATGTTGCGCGATATTTTAACCACATCCCCCAGTATAGCGGTAGCGGTGGGAAGTGAGCCTGCTCCCTCCCCGTAGAACATGAGCTCGCCTACAGATTCACCCACCACGAATATAGCATTGAAATTGCCAGAAACAGCCGCGAGTGGATGGTCGAGAGGAATCATCGTGGGGTGAACTCTTGCCGATATCTCTTCGCCATCCCTCTCGGCTATCGCAAGCAGTTTTGTCGCATACCCCATTTCAGCGGCATTAGCCAAGTCCGCCGGCCTTATAAAATTTATCCCCTCCCGATAAACCTGCTCCCCGCTCATCCCCACCTGAAAGGCTACCGAGCAGAGTATCGCCAGCTTGCTTGCGGCATCGGACCCCTCGATGTCTGCCTGGGGATTTGCCTCCGCGTAGCCAAGTTTTTGTGCCTCGTGAAGCGCGGAATGGAAATCACTGCCACTGGAGCTCATGTTGCTCAGCACATAGTTGGTGGTTCCGTTCACTATGCCCATGATTTTCTTGATTCTATCTCCCCCCATCGAACTCTCGAGGGGACATATAATAGGAATCCCGCCACCCACACTCGCTTCGAACATCACTATCGAGTCATTCTCCGCCGCCGCTTCCATAATCTCTTGTCCATGTCTGGCAAGAAGTTCCTTGTTCGCGGTAATAAGGTGTTTCCCGCTTTTCAGTGCTTTGAGACAAAAGGTACGCGCAGGTTCAATCCCACCCATGACCTCGATGAAGACGTCGATTTTTTCGTCCGAGAGGATTTCCTCCGAGTTAGTCGAGAGGAACTTCTTGTCCACCGGAAAAGGCCTGGGCTCATCGGGGTCTTTGACCAATATGCGGGATATCCCCACAGGCATACCGCAAGCTCTTTCCAGCTCTTTTTTGTTTTTTTTCACCAGGTGATAGACCCCAGAGCCTATCGTTCCACATCCCAGCAAGCCAACGTTCAAGAATCTATCCGGCGACGACATGATGACACCTCATCTCGTAGAGCAAATTTCGCACAGGATGCCAAAAAGGTTATCACACCAGGTAGCACGAGTCGATTGTGAATGCACCCTCGCGGAAACTCAACGTATCAACCTGCCAAAAGGGAGATAGGCACTCGCTGTGCTATACTATGTTGGATTTTCTAAACGGGGAGTCGAAAGAGCCTTCAGCTCTTCGCCGTCAATGTCCCCGTGGTTCCTTAAAGGATAAAACTGGAGTCATCATGGAGCCGATTCTTCAAGTTGCGCTTGATTTCGTGGACCTCGAGAGGGCAATCGAAGTCGCAAGGGAAGCTCTCGAGGGTGGGGTTGACTGGATAGAAGTCGGTACCCCCTTGATAAAAAGCGAGGGCTTGAACGCCGTTCGCGCGATTAGAGGACAATTTCCAAACAGAAAGATAATTGCGGATATGAAAACGATAGACGCAGGAAGAGTCGAGGTCGAATGTGCCGCCAAGGCAGGAGCGAACATCATCGACGTTTTGGGAACCGCCTCAGACGCCACAATCTCGGAATGCGTTGACGCCGCCCGCAACTACGGGGCTGAAATTGTAGTGGACATGATAGAGGTGAAAGATCCAGTAAAGCGCGCTGTTGCCGCCGAGAAAGCTGGAGCCAACTATATAGCGGTACACACCGCTATTGATGTCCAGATGAGGGGCGGAGATCCCTTTAGCGTGCTTGAAGAGGTGTGCAAAAATGTCCAGATACCAGTCGCCTGCGCGGGGGGCATAAACTCCGAGACCGCGGCTCTCGCGGTATCTCACGGCGCGTCCATCGTCATCGTAGGCGGGGCGATAATCAAATCTTCGGACGCCAGAGAAGCGGCAAGGGAGATAAAAAGCTCCATGCTCACGGGGAAACCAAAGTCCACTACTCTCTACAAGAGGGTAGATGAATCGAACATTCGCGATGTCTTGCGGATGGTGTCCACCGCCAACATATCCGACGCGATGCACAGGACCGGTGACCTTCCCGGCATCAGGCCGCTAATCCTGGGGGTAAAGATGGTCGGACCAGTGGTAACCGTAAGGACGTATCCCGGCGACTGGGCAAAACCTGTCGAGGCGATAGATATCGCAAAAGAGGGGGATGTAATCGTCATAGACGCTGGTGGGTGCGGACCAGCCATGTGGGGGGAGTTAGCCACCCACTCCGCCAAACAGAGAGGAGTAGCAGGTCTGGTGGCAGACGGAGGGGTAAGAGACACGCCCGAGATAAGGGAAACTTCCTTCCCCGTCTTCAGCTCCCTGGTAATGCCCACTGCCGGAGAGCCAAAGGGCTTTGGCGAGATAAACATTCCCATCAAGATAGGTGGGGTGAGAATCCATCCCGGCGACTGGGCAGTCGGCGACGACGATGGCGTGGTGATAATACCAAAGGCAAGGGCGGCGGAGTTCGCGAATCGCGCGATGGATGTCCTGGAGAAGGAAAACCGCCTTCGCACGGAGATATTGCGGGGAAGCACCCTCAGCCAGGTGGCTTACCTCGAAAAATGGGAAAAGAAAAAGTGAAAACCGAAAGGGCAATACTTTGGCGTATCAAGATAGGAAAGATGTAGAAAGGCCTTCTACCCTCGCGGGTCTTCTCTTCGAGGCAGCCGACTCCATCGCAAAAAAGATATCAGACTTTATGCCGTTGGGACGAGGAATACGAGATGCTTTTTCTTCCAAGGAAGAGGGGCTGGTATTATGGAATGAAGTTCGCAAAATCGCGCTGGGCGTATTGAACCTTCAGCAAGAAAAGCCGGGGGTTATACAAGATGAAGTGGTGAAGCAATACCAGGAATGCTTAAGCGACTCAAAGGTGGCAGTGGAAAAATACACCGGGCTAACGGCAGAAGGTTCGCCTGACAAAGTGATGGTTTTCGACCAAGCTGACTGGATAGACGCGAACATCGATACTTTTCGCTTCATATTCGACGAAATCTCCTCAAAATACGTCGAGTTCCTTGCTGAAGCACAAGGTAAAAAGGAGGACGGCACACCCAAAGGGGCACACAGAATGGCAAGAACCATCCTGACCATCCAGGTCGGAACGATGATGGGATACCTCTCGAGGAACGTGCTTGGGCAATACGACCTTTCACTTCCAGGACCCCAAACGGAAGGAAAACTCTACGTTGTGGAACCAAACGTGGAAAGAATAACCAGGGAACTAGGCCTGATTCCCCAAGAATTCAGGCACTGGATCGTACTTCACGAGGCAACCCATTCCTTCGAGTTTCAAAGTAGTAAGTGGCTCCGCGATTACCTCTCCTCCTCCATGAAGAAATACCTCGACGAAATAGACTGGGCAATCCTTTCTCATCCCAATCTCAAGGAAAGAGCAAAGAAAGTCGGGCTGAGAAATACAGATGAGGCAATTGGCGGCAGCCTCATCTCTCTCGTCCTCTCGGAGAAGCAAAGCCAAATCTTGGGTAGGCTTCAAGCGGTA
>JAQURN010000036.1 GCA_028715585.1 Actinomycetota bacterium
CACCGAGATGGACGTGGAGCTAATAACTCCCATTGCCCTGGAGGAAGGCTTGAAGTTTGCCATCCGCGAGGGAGGAAGAACGGTTGGAGCCGGAAGGGTTATAAAGATATACAAGTGATGGGATGACATCCACTGGAGTAGGAAAAGTGGCAGAGGGAAAGATAAGAATTAGGCTCAAGGCTTACGATCACGAGATAATCGATCAGTCAGCCAAGATGATAGTGGATACCGCTGAAAAAACTGGAGCCCAAGTTTCTGGGCCAGTTCCTCTTCCAATAGAGAAAAATCTTTTCTGTGTTATTCGCTCGCCACATAAGGATAAGGATTCTCGAGAGCAGTTTGAGATAAGGACACACAAACGACTGATTGACATATTAGACCCTACGCCCGCTACCATTGATGCTTTGATGGGTTTGGACTTGCCGGCGGGTGTGAACATCGAGATCAAGATGTGATGATTTTCTCGAAGTCCCAGGAGTTGTTGTGATGGGAAAAGGAATAATAGGCGAAAAGTTGGGAATGACCCAAATTTTTAGGGGAGACAAGGTGATACCTGTTACCGTTCTCAAGGCAGGACCTTGTTATGTAAGCCAGCTCAAAACTGAGGAAAAAGATGGTTATAGCGCTGTGCAGATGGGCTATGGAGATATAAAGCCTCAGAAGGTGAACCTTCCCACCGAAGGGCATTTCAAGAAGGCAAATTGCCCCCCACGGCGTTATCTTGTCGAGTTTCCTTTGAACCCAGACGAGTACAAATTTGGCCAGAAGATAAAAGCTGGGGACCTTTTTGATGAAGGTGAGCATGTGGATGTTGTGGGGACAAGCAAATCCAAAGGATTTGGGGGAGTCGTTAAGAGGTGGGGATTTTCCGGAGGTCCTGCTTCTCATGGTTCGAGGTCCCACCGGCGTCCGGGGGCGATTGGTGCTTGCGCTACACCTTCCAGGGTATTCAAGGGACAGAAGATGGCAGGCAGAATGGGTGGAAGGAGAGCCACTTCCTTGAACTTGGAAGTGGTGCGCGTCGAACCACAGAGAGACCTGCTTATGGTCAAAGGCTCAGTGCCGGGTCCAAGGGGCTCGATTGTGATTATCAGGGATTCCGTGAAGTCAAAGCATAAATCTCTTAAGGGTGCCAGTCGGTGATGGGCATGAAAATAGCGATTCAAGACACCGAAGGAAAGAAAGCTGGAGAGATAGAGCTCAAGGAAGAAGTTTTTTCCCTGGATCCACATCCCTATGTGGTGCATCAGGTAGTGAGACTCGAAAGGGCACAGAGACGTTCTGGCACGGCTTCTACCCGAGGCCGAAGTGAGGTGAGAGGTGGCGGCGTGAAGCCCTGGCGACAAAAGGGAACAGGGAGAGCGAGAGCTGGAAGCATAAGGTCGCCTCTATGGCGGGGCGGCGGAACGGTTTTTGGACCCAAGCCAAGGGATTATTCCTTCAGGGTGCCAAAGAAAGTAAAGAAGCTCGCGCTTTGCTCGGTCCTTTCCCAGGCAGCGAGAGATGACAGGATAAGGGTAGTCGAGGATTTTGCCCTTGATAGGCCAAGTACTCGCGTGGGGAAATCCATACTTTCAAATCTTGATTTAGGCGGCAGGGTCATGGTTGTAACATTGCCGGAAGATGAAAATGTTTACAAATCCTTTCGCAATCTCGAGGATGTAGAAGTTTTCTTTCCCAGTGAGCTGAATGCCTATGATGTGCTGAGGTTCAGCAACCTTCTTTTTCTGCGAGAGGCACTCGAGAAGCTTGAGGAGGGCTTTGGTAATGAAGGACCCTCATGATGTTTTGCTCTATCCCGTAGTGAGTGAAAAGAGCTACGGGGAAATGGAGAAGGGCAAATATGCGTTCCTGGTAGATTCACGGGCGAACAAGTCGGAGATAAAGGACGCAGTCGAGGAAATTTTTGAAGTGAAGGTAGTAAAAGTCAACACGTTGCCGATAAGAAGCAAGCCGCGTAGGCAGGGGCTTAGCCGGGGAAAAACTTCCACTGGGAAAAAGGCGGTTGTTACTTTGAAGGAAGGGCAGAAGATTGAGTTGTTTGAGAAGTAACAAGTCTGTGTGCCAGGCTTTGAAAGTTTGACGGAAGAGCGATGGGTGTAAAAAAATTCAAGCCAACATCACCAGGAAGAAGGTCAGCAAACACATCTGACTTTTCCGAGATAACGAAGTCCGAGCCAGAAAAGGCTCTGGTTGTCCCTCTGACCAAAAGTGGTGGAAGAAATAACTTGGGTCGTAAGACAGCTCGCCATCGAGGTGGCGGTGCCAAGAGAAAATATCGCATTCTTGACTTCAAGCGCGACAAAGATGGCGTTCCCGCAACGGTAGCGGGGATTGAGTACGACCCCAATAGGTCTGCTAGGGTTGCCCTCCTGCACTATGCCGATGGCGAAAAACGCTACATTCTGTGCCCATTGAATCTCATGATGGGGGACAAAGTGATGTCAGGGGATGGGGTGGAGATAAAGCCCGGAAACGCGATGGAGATTGGAAAGATTCCGGTAGGAACCATGGTTCACGCGGTTGAGCTCAAGCCTGGGGCAGGGGCTAAATTCGCCCGCTCAGCTGGGCTAGGAGCGCAGATAATGGCACGGGAAGGGAATTACGTCCATTTGAAACTTCCGTCTGGTGAGGTCAGAAAAGTTTTGGCAAGGTGCAGAGCCACCATTGGAGTGGTTGGCAACCCGGAGCACGAACTTGTCACCTTTGGAAAGGCAGGCGCCTCGAGGCACCGTGGAGTGAGACCGCAAACTAGGGGTTCCGCGATGAATCCAGTTGACCACCCCCATGGTGGAGGAGAAGGAAAATCAAAAGGGGGAAGGCATCCCGTGACTCCGTGGGGTAAACCGGCACTTGGGTACAGGACGAGAAAGAAAAACAAGCAGTCGGACAAGCTTATTTTAAGAGGAAGGAAAAAGTAGGAGGCTGGATTGTCTAGGTCGCTAAAAAAGGGTCCATATGTAGATGCCAAACTGCTGGAGCGCATTATGGACATGAATCACAGAAACGAGAAGTCCGTAATTAGAACCTGGTCGCGTGCCTCTACCATATTCCCGGAGATGGTTGGGCATACTATTGCTGTTCATGATGGAAGGAAACACGTGCCGATATACATCACCGAAAGCATGGTAGGACACAAGCTTGGAGAGTTTGCCCCGACTCGCACTTTTAGGAGCCATGGAGGAAAACTTGCCAGAGAAAAACGGGTGCGAGTGAAGTAGGAGAAGTTAGATTGGAAACCAGGGCAGTCGCAAGATATGTGAGGGTGAGTCCAAGGAAAGCGAGGGCAGTAGCAAGCCTCATCCGTGGAAAGAATCTCGAGGAAGCAAAGCAAATACTCGAGTACACGAACAGGGCAGCTGCTGTTCCCATCTCGAAGACTCTCATTTCGGCTCAAGCAAATGCCGAGAATAACAACAAGCTCGAATCTGACTTGCTTTACGTTTCCAAGTGTTATGTGGACGAAGGACCTACTTTGAAGCGCTTTCGTCCAAGGGCTTACGGGAGGGCAAACCGCATAAACAAGAGAACGAGTCACATTACCATTATCCTTGACGAGAGGGAAAGAGAGGGGACCAAGCGACGGCGGGTTCGTAAGGGTCCCCAAAAGGCGAAAGAACACCAAGGTTCCCCCGGGCGTGCTAAAGGAAAGTCTAAGGAGGATTTGCAAGAGGAAATCAAGAGCCCAACAGTAAAGGAGGCTTCTACTAAAAAGGCACCCCGTAAAGCCAATAAGAAACTTTCGGCTGGCGAAAAGGGGAAAGAAAAATCCTCACCTAAGGTGGGACTGGACAAGAAGAAGGGTTCTTTGGAGGAAGGTAAGGCGCAAAGAGAAGGAAAGAGTGAGGGGTAAATTGGGTCAAAAGGTTCATCCTTATGGTTTGAGACTTGGGGTAATAAAAAAGTGGAGGTCCTCTTGGATTGGCGAAAGGGACTACAAGGACCTGGTATGGGAGGATATCCGCATAAGGGAATATTTGAACGAAAGGCTCGCGAACGCGATGCTTTCGCACATAGAAATTGAAAGGAAAGCAAACGAAATTGGCGTAAATGTCTACACCGCTAGACCCGGTATTGTCATCGGGAGGAAGGGTAGCGAGGTGGATAAAATCAGAGATGATATCCAAAAAATGATTGGCCGTGAAGTGGCGGTGAACATCATGGAGGTGATGGTTCCAGACCTCGACGCGACCCTCGTAGCAAAGAACGTTGCCGAGCAGATATCAGGGAGGGTTTCCTTCAGGAGGGCAATGAAGCGAGCCGTTGGAAGTTCTATGAGGCTAGGAGCGGAGGGCATAAAGATTCAGTGCAGTGGGCGTTTGGCTGGAGCGGAGATGGCGAGGACCGAATGGTATCGAGAGGGCCGCGTTCCCCTGCAAACTCTCCGAGCGGACATCGATTATGGATTTGAGGAATCCAAGACTAAATTTGGACGTATAGGCGTGAAAGTTTGGATTTACAAAGGAGACGTTGCTCCAAAGGCGAGAGAGGTTGTTTCTTCCGTTGAAGCGGACAAAGAGGAGAAATCGGAGGTCATCCCCGAGGACCAGGGAAACAGTCAAGCTAATGAGTCGCCCGAAATGGGCGCTGCCGTTTTGGGGGACGAATTAAGTTCTCCACCTGAGCATGAAGATGAAGGTGAGTAAAAGTGCTTCAGCCAAAGAAAGTACCTCATAGGAAAATGCAAAGGGGGCGTCTGAAGGGGAAAGCCAAAGGCGGGACCACCGTCAATTTTGGTGATTTCGGGCTGCAAGCTCTGGAGCCGGCGTGGATAACCGCAAGGCAGATCGAGGCTGCGAGGGTAGCAATGACCAGGTACGTAAAGAGGAGTGGAAAGGTTTGGGTAAACATTTTCCCCCACAGGCCGGTTTCCAAGAAGCCCGCGGAAACAAGAATGGGCGGCGGAAAGGGAAACCCAGAGTATTGGGTGGCAGCGGTGAAGCCCGGGAAGGTAATGTTTGAGCTTGCTGGAGTAAGTGAGGATGTGGCAAGAGAGGCAATCAGGCTTGCCTCTCACAAACTGCCCATCAAGTGCAGGTTTGTCAAGAGGGAAGAGTTCAAAGCTTGAGGACGGCGCACTAATAAGGGGGGGCTCAAGTGCTAAAACCAAGAGAACTGAGGCAGCTTGATGAAGAGGAATTGGAACAGAAGCTCAAGGAGCTCAAAACATCACTCTTCAACTTGCGGTTCCAACTTGCTACAAGGCAGCTTGAAAATCCCATGAAGATAAAGGAAACGAAAAGGGACATAGCACGTGTTTTTACCGTGATAACGGAAAGGGAGTTTGGAATTCATCCCGAGACCTTTGAGAGCGCAAGCTCAGAGGAAGAAACTGAGGAAACAATTGAGCTCGAGGAAACCGTTGGAGAGGAAGAACTGGGCGAGGAGGCCTCCCAGCCGGGAGTGGAAGAGGAGTAAAGGGTAAATATGGCAGAGCGCACACCTAGGAAGCAAAGAATTGGAAGGGTTGCTTCCAACGCAATGGATAAGACGGTGGTGGTGACGGTTGATACCTTGGCGAAGCATCCTCTCTACGGAAAGACGATAAAGAAGTCGAAAAACTTTTATGCTCACGATGAGGACAATCAGTGTGAAGTAGGGGACATGGTAAAAATAGTAGAAACCCGCCCGCTTTCGAAAACCAAGCGTTGGCGGGTTGTCTCCGTGATTGAAAAAGCCAAGTGACTTGCGAGGTTTGTAATGATTCAACAGGAATCCAGGGTTAAAGTGGCAGACAACACGGGAGCCAGGTCGCTTCTCTGCATAAGAGTTCTCGGGGGTTCCAAGAGGCGCTATGCCTATGTGGGAGATGTGATAATTGGAACCGTCAAGGAGGCGACTCCGGGGTCTTCCGTTTCCAAGGGAGACGTTGTGAAGGCAGTGGTGGTGAGGACCAAGAAGGAGAGAAGGCGCCCGGATGGAACCTATATCAAGTTCGATGAAAACGCGGTTGTTCTCATTGATAACCAGATGAATCCTAGGGGAACGAGGATATTTGGACCTGTGGCGCGCGAGCTCCGGTATAAAAAGTTTATGAAGATAATTTCTCTTTCTCCAGAGGTTTTGTGAGATGAGTGGTTCTATGCGTTCTATGTCTATAAGGAAAGGCGACTCTGTCCAGGTTGTCACGGGTAAAGACAAGGGCAAGCGAGGCAAGGTTCTGCGGGTGGACCCCAAAAGCCGCCGTGTGGTGGTGGAGGGAATAAACCGGGCAAAGAAGCATATGAGGCCAAGCAAAGCGAATCCGCAAGGGGGAATAGTAGAGATAGAGCTTGGTGTCGATGCCTCAAACCTGATGCTAGTTTGTCCTGGATGTGATACCCCGACCAGGGTTTCTCGGGTGAGAGCCGGTGAGAGGTCTTTTCTAAGGAAATGTAAGAGGTGTGATACGCAATTTTGACGGAGGATGGGTTGGAAGAGGAAAAATACGAGCCGAGGCTGAAAATTCGATATGAGGAAGAGGTCGTTCCAGACCTCATAGAGAAATTTTCCTATCGCAACAAGCTCGAGGTCCCGGCACTTCAAAAGATTGTCGTGAATATGGGAGTCGGGGAAGCTGTAACCAGCCCGAAAGAGATTGAGGCCGCGGCGAGGGATATCGCGCTCATAACCGGACAGAAACCTCTCATGATAAGGGCTAAAAAATCCGTGGCAAGTTTCAGGTTGCGTGCTGGAATGAAGGTCGGATGCAAGGTTACTCTACGCCGCGCCAGGATGTACGAGTTCCTCGACAGACTTCTTTCGATTGGGCTCCCAAGAATCAGGGATTTTAGGGGGCTCAATCCAAAATCATTTGACGGCCATGGTAACTACAGCCTAGGGATTGAAGAGCAGCTAACGTTTCCTGAGATTGACTACGACAAAATAGACAAGATCAGAGGAATGGATATTACGATAGTTACTACCGCTCGGTCTGATGAGGAAGCCAAGGTATTACTTGATTACCTCGGCTTTCCTTTCAAGGCAATTTGATGGGAAGGTGAGTTATTTGGCGAGGAAAGCTCTTGTTGTGAAACAGCAGAGACCACAGAAATATAGAACTCGGCAGTACAACAGGTGCAAGAGATGTGGCAGATCGCGCGCGTATTATAGGAAGTTCAACCTGTGTAGGCTGTGCTTAAGGGAGCTTGCTCATCGGGGAGAGCTTCCTGGAGTCACAAAGTCTAGCTGGTAGGGAGGAGCGGCATGACCATGACGGATCCCATTGCGGACATGCTTACCCGGCTGAGAAACGCGGGCAAGGCTCACAAGGAGAAGGTAGAGATGCCCGCGTCTCGTCTCAAGAACGAGATAGCCAGGATAATGTGCGAGGAAGGCTATATAAAGCGCTACGAGGTGCGTAAGGGCGCGACCTATGACACTCTCGTGGTTTATATGAAATATGAGTCGGGTAAGGAATGCATCATGAGGGGGATAAAGCGAATAAGCTCTCCAGGCCTAAGGATATACGCGAAGAAGGACAATCTCCCGCGGGTTCTTGGAGGGCTTGGAGTAGCGATAATTTCTACCTCTCAAGGGCTTATGACTGACAGGGAAGCTGAAAGGAAGGGAGTCGGAGGAGAGGTTATTTGCTATATCTGGTGATGTTTCGGAGATGATTGAAAGATGTCACGAGTTGGGAAACCGCCAATAGATATCCCAGCGGGGGTTGAAGTCTCCATTGGCGATGGTGTGGTGAGGGTAAAGGGACCGAAGGGTAAACTAGAACAGGTCATCCTGCCCGGGATAAAGGTGGAAAAGGAGGACAATCAAATACAGGTCGAAAGGTCTGGTAATAGCCCCAGGGAAAAATCCTTTCACGGGCTCATGCGTACGCTCATATACAACATGGTCAAGGGGGTCACAGAAGGTTTTGAGAAAGTTTTGGATATCCAAGGAGTGGGTTACAGGGCGAAAATTAGCGGGAAAAACCTAGAGCTCCAGCTCGGATATTCGAAGCCGTGTTCTATTGTGCCTCCTGCCGGGATTGAGTTCGAGGTTCCAGCGCCCAATCGAGTCATAGTCCGTGGACACGACAAACAACTCGTAGGGCAAGTTGCGGCGGATATCAGGAGGCTCAGAGAGCCCGATCCATACAAAGGAAAGGGTGTGCGTTACCTAGGTGAACAGGTAAGAAGGAAGGCAGGAAAAACGGTAAAGTGACCGGGAAAACATCGGGAAGATATCGGAGAAAGAAAGGGATAAGGAAGAAAGTCAAGGGATCCGCTGAGCGCCCGCGCCTCTCGGTGTTCAGAAGCAACGGGCATATTTATTGCCAGGTAATAGACGACGAGAGAGGAGTCACCATCGCCGCTGCCTCTACCAACGAGAAGCGTCTTCGTGAACAAGCTAAGAGTGTTAACAAGAAGGAGGCTGCCGCGCTTGTGGGTGCCATCATAGCTGAACGTGCGATAGAGAACGGTGTGGAGAAAGTGGTATTTGATCGTAGTGGGTATGCTTATCATGGCCGAGTGGCTGCTCTCGCCGAGGCAGCCAGAAAGGGAGGACTCAAGTTCTAGGAGGATTAGTGGAAGAAGAGCAGGGAGCCGAGGAGCTCGAGGAGCGCGTCGTATATATAAACAGAGTGGCAAAAGTGGTCAAAGGGGGAAGGCGATTCTCCTTCACTGCCTTGGTTGTGGTGGGTGATGGGAAGGGCAGCGTGGGGATTGGGCACGGAAAAGCAAGGGAAGTCCCACTTGCGATAGAGAAGGGGTTACAAAGGGCAAAGAAGTCGATGTTCAAAATCCCTGTTGTTGGAACGACGATACCGCATGAGGTAACGGGCGAATACGGCGCCGCGCGCGTACTCTTGAAACCCGCCGCTCCGGGCACTGGCCTTATTGCGGGCGGAGCAGTCCGACCAGTTTTGGAAGTCTTGGGTATAAAAGATGTGCTCACAAAGAGTTTAGGCTCCAACAATCCGGTGAATGTAACAAAGGCTACCGAAGCAGGGTTGAAGGCGCTTCGTGACCTGAGAGAAATAGCGCGCGCCAGGGGCCTCAGGCCTGAGGAAATAGTGCGAAGGAAGGCTACCTATGGGCTCTAGATTGAGGATAAGGTTGAAGCGGGGAACCGCTGGACTCAAGGAAGACCAGAGAGGAACACTAAGGGCGTTGGGTTTGAGGCGCCTCAACCAGGTTGTCGAAAAGGAATCGGTGCCTGAAATTATAGGGATGGCGAGAAAAGTTTCTCACCTGGTGGAAATCGAAACCTTGGAGGACAAAGGCAAGGCGAAGGTTTCTGATTCTGTAAACGCGGAGGATGGTTGAGAAGAAGAAAGGGTGTGCCGGCAAGTAAACCCAGCTGGCTTGTTCTTGAGGGTTTGAAATCGCAAAGGGGTGCGTTTTGTGAGTGATGCGCGAGAGCATAGTTCAATGAGGCTCGAGAATCTTACCCCCGCGCCGCTTTCCCGTAAAAAGAGAAAGCGTGTTGGAAGAGGGGAAGGTTCAGGAGTAGGGAAAACGTGTGGTAGGGGACAGAAAGGTCAAAACTCGCGATCAGGTTCGGGAACGAGGCTCGGATTCGAAGGAGGGCAGATGCCCCTCGCGCGGAGAATCCCTAAACTCGGAGGTTTTACTCCCAGGCGGCGCACTACCTACGAGGTTGTGAACTTGGGTGAGCTGGACAGGTTTGAGCCTAGCGAGGTTGTAGACCCTTCCCGGATGGCGCAAATGGGTTTGATAAAGAAAGAGAAGAACAGGGTGAAAATTCTTGGGGAGGGGGAGATAAATAAGCCCCTCACGGTTCGAGCAAATGCTTTCTCTAAGAAAGCTAAAGAAAGAATAGAAGCTGCTGGCGGAAGGGCAGAGGTGATTTAGTTTGCGCGTCCTCTCAGGGTTCAGGGATGCGTTCAAAATTCCCGATCTTCGAAAGAAGATTCTTTTCACGCTATTGATAATTGGCATTTACAGGCTCGGGTGTTTCATTCCGGCGCCTGGGGTGAGTATCACAGCCCTTTCCGAGATGGTCAAAGAGAGCGGACTTCTCCGCTTTCTAAACCTTTTCACTGGCGGCGGTCTTTCGAATATGGCAATCTTTGGGCTCGGCATAATGCCATACATTACTGCCGAGATAATAATGCAGCTTCTTTCGGCGGTGATACCGAAGATAAAGGAGTGGCACGAACAGGGTGAGGAGGGGAGAAGGAAGATTACCCAAATAGCGAGGTATATGACACTTGTCTTGGCTGCCCTCCAATCAATTGGGCTCATTGTTTCGTTCAGGGCAAACAAGGAGTATGACATTCTACCAAATATGAATTGGGGAAAAGGTGCCTTAATCGTTTTCACCCTTGTCGCTGGCATGGCGCTTCTAATGTGGCTCGGTGAGCTAATTACCCAGCGTGGGGTGGGGAATGGTATGTCCATCCTGATTTTCGTGTGTGTAATCTCCACCATGCCGGCGGAGGGAGCCAATTTAGTCAGGACGGTTTATGCCCTGAATCCGGCGCTGGTAAT
>JAQURN010000037.1 GCA_028715585.1 Actinomycetota bacterium
ATTTTCCTGTTCTTCATGAGCTACTGGAACTTCCTTGTGATTCCCGTCTTCTGGATGAAATCATCAGCTACCTCTCCATTCACCGTCAGCTTGTCCTCCATGAAACTCAAATCCAGGGCTCCACCCTCTGGTATCATGGACATGAGGGACTGATAAACGTTTTCGACGGCTCTTTTAACGGTCGGGCTCTCGGGAGGGTAAAGTAAAACGGTTCGGCAACCTGTGTAGAGATACTGGATTAGGTCAAGCACGTCAGAAGAAATTTCCTCAAGTAATTTTCGCGAAATCTCCTCATCCGCCAACTAGGTCACCTCGCAAAATCTTCAAGCCTCGGCTCTGCCACAAAAGCCAAAGACAAGCTAAATCTTAAAGTCATTATACCCCACACAACCACTCCTTTGCCAAGTAATGTGCTAGTTCATTGCACCATGAACAGGAATTACACTGGCTTATCGGAAAGTCAACCCCTAGCTCGCATTTCATTCGCCAGCAAGACACCCACTGTGCTTTTACCGCTTCCACCTTTACCACAGGCCGATATTTTTACCTTGTGTCATCTTTGCTTGTTTACATACTTACTATTTCCACTGCCTTCAGGGGGCAAGCCCGAACACAGTCACCGCAACCCTTGCAAAGAGATGGATCTGCCATAGGTGCCTCGTAGGGGGCCTCCTGCTTGAGCAACTTACGCGTGCACGCCAAGGCGGCAACACAAATGCCGCTCTCGCACGTGTCTGGATGGCATTTCTTGTAATCTACTAATGCTATCTTGCTTGGCATATGACTTTCACTACCATTGTATCAATCTCGTTACCATCGCCCGATTAGATAGCCTCAACTTCACTCACCATTGCTATATCGCAGAGAATATGGGCTCGGTCGCTTGCGCGACCTCTACCCCCCTAACTTAGATTGCTGGGGGGATACTCCCCCCGCAAGGAAAATAAGCCCCCCTGGGTTCGAATCCCGCGGAAAGTATAGAAAAAGGAAATGGTGGAGCTGGCGGGATTCGAACCCGCGACCTCTTCCCTGCCAAGGAAGCGCGCTCCCCCTGCGCTACAGCCCCATCATGAGTGAAATTTTATTTTTGACGAAATTTATGATACCTCAAATTCGCTTCATCCAGCTTCAACTTTTTCTCCACTCCACAAATGGAACATCCTGCCAGAGATGCTCTAGGTTATAAAATGACCTCGCCTCGTCGAGAAAAACGTGGACTACAAAATCCATGTAGTCCAGAATAATCCAGCGCCCATCTCGCTCTCCCTCTCTGCTCACTGGATGCAAACCCTTCTCGCCCAATTTTTCCTCAATCCTCTCCTGAATTCGCCTCGTCTGCCTTTGCGTCTTCCCGCTCGTTATCACAAAGTAGTCGGTGATACCAAGCGCTTCCCTCATATCCATAATCCTGATGTCTAGCGCCTTTTTTTCATCTGCCGCTCTTGCCGCATCTACAGCATAAAGGAGAGATTCAATCAAATCTTAAAACCCTCCACAGGAAGCAGGGAGCAGTATTATACCTCCACTATTTATCCGCATAATCCCTTCCCACGAAAATCGTTATATCAAACAAATCCGTGCTTCTGGGTCTAGATTCGACGCGGCCAACTTCGAGCTTTTCCCTAATCTTCTCTGCCTTTTTCACATTAGATGCTTTCCCTTCGTAAACAACTATTACGGTCTCGAGATGATTGAAATTGTCGGCATTGCCACTCCTTACCACGTAAAATTCTCCCAAGGGCAACTTTTTAGCCACCTCGAATCCGATTCCTGGAACACCGCAGCCGTTTAATATCTCAACTCGGGCACGATTGGCGTTTATCTGAGAGGATTCTATTTTTAAGTGCTTCTTCTCGAAATCATCGATGTTCTTCTCGTTAATCACGTAGTAAGTCTTCTTTTCAAAAGTGTGTTCCTTCAGAGGAATTTTACTCTGCTCGAATTTCTCAGCTGGAAGAGAAAAAAACGCTTTCCAGAGCCCGGCAATTTTTTTGCTAGAGGAATCTGTTTTGGCTAGTTCGACCAAATCTTTGGTCACGGAAAGAATCTCGCGAGAAGCTTCTCTGGATTTTTCCAGGAATTGGGGGGCAAAGTCCATCTGTCTGTCTATCTGCTCGAGCTCTTTACCCTCCGAACAGTAGGTAAGATATGCCGCAAGCTTGCGGCTGGATATCGATTGCTCACCGGGCTTGAGTTTTACTTCCGTATCCAGGCTATTATCCTTAAAAGACATTTTAGAAGGCACCTTGACTGAATATTGAGGAGATATCTTGGAAAGAAGAATATTCAGCTCTCCGTCGGTAAGCAGAAGGTAGCCATCTATGTCGATTCCCAGAAGGTTCTCGGTGGCAATAAGCGCCGCGTCCATCTCCCCACCTGAAAGGTTTACAAGGTTGCAAATCTCATTTTCGCCCAGCCCGGGCACGTTGACCCTCAGGATACTCGGAAAATAGATGACGCTCCCTTCCTTTTTATCCGCATCATAGGTAGCAAGGAGAAGGGTACTGAGAATAGCTGTATGTTGAGATCTCTTGGTCACCCCAACAAGAAAACTCGCGCTTCTCTTCCCCTTTGCCAAGAAATCTTTTTCGTCTATTCCTTCTCCTCCCCTACTTTGCCAGGCAGACCTTATTTTTCTCCCAACCCAACTAAAAGCCTCGCCAGTCTTGTTCCAAGCCACATCCGCAGGGGAAATTCTCAAAACTCCCCCGAGGATTACAAATAAAAGCAGAAGTAGGAGAACCGCGCCAATCCATCCCCACCTCTTCCACTTTCTTTTCTTTTTCTCGAGCGTTCTCTTGGTTCTGTAACCTACATAGTCTTCTGGCATCTCGCGCTCCAGAGCTCTTTGCTCACGATTTACCATCCCCAAGATACTTCACGTAAATGTTGCCTTAACCTTCTTCTAGATATAGTCCTTTCTCGCGGATATATCTCCATACCGCATCGATTACAAGATAGCGAAATGGCTTACCTTCCCTCACCCGCGCACGGATTTGGGTAGAAGATATCGCAAGCGCGGGTATCTCCATCATATGCACAAAGTTCATCGCGAGACGGCCCTTACTGTTGAACTTGGGCAAAGCCGCCTCGAGCTTAGTAAGGGAATAACCAGGTCTAGTAGCAGCAATGAACCTGCTCTCCGAAAAGAGCTCCGTCGGATTCTTCCATGTCATTATCTCCAGGATGGCATCAGCGCCTGTTATGAAAAAGAGTTCCGTATCCTTTCCATACATCCTGTGAATCTCTCTGAGCGTCTCGATGGTATATGAAGGTCCCTCTCTTTCCATCTCGATGCGTGAAACTGAGAAGTTTGGATTTCCCTCGATTGAAAGCTCAATCATATTGCACCTATCCGTGGCAAGAGAATAAGCGTCCTCCCTCTTGTGAGGAGGGTGAGCGGATGGAACAAACAATATCTTATCGAGGGAAAACTGATACTTAGCTTCCTCCGCGGTCACCAGGTGCCCTATATGGATGGGATCAAAGGTTCCCCCCATAATCCCCAGCCTAAGATTGTTGTCCATTAGGTTGTTCTCTCCCTCGAATCGTTGCTCCAAGAGCCTTTCCCGCGTTTTCAATAATCAAATCGAGTTGAGAGTTTACTTCCTCGTCAGTGAGCGTCCGCTCAGGAGAACTAAACTGGAGAGAATACGCCAAGCTCTTCTTGCCTGGAGGAAGTTGAGGACCTTTGTAAACATCGAAGAGTTCTACTCGGAAAAGAATATCTCCTCCGCTTCTTCTGATTTCATCCTCCAGTCTAGCGGATTGAAGGTCGTCATCGACCACAAAGGCGACATCCACCTTCACGGATGGATAACGGCTGAATGGCTTGAATTGAGCTTCCTCATTAGCAGCATCAAGAAGTTCTTCGAGCAATAGTTCGCAAGCATAGAAATCTCCAGACAAACCGAAGCCAGAAACTACTTCGGGAAGCAGCTGGCAAAGATAGCCAGCTAATTTCCCTTCCAAGAAAACACCTGTGGAGCGTCCTGGAATTGCATATGGAAGTGAGAAGGAATCAAAAGAAGGGGGCACCGTTCCTATTCCCTCAATCAGGTTCTCGACCATGCCCTTTAGGTCATAGAAATCAAATTTTCTTTCCTGCTCCAGCCAAGACAAAGGCTCCCTTCTGCCGTGAAGAAGAATTCCAACCTGGGGAATCTCAAGAGGATGTTCCTGTTCACCTCGAGAAAAGAAAACTCTTCCCTTTTCAAAAATAGCAAGATCATCGTTTCCCCTCCTCATGTTGGCAAGTGAAACCCTCATCAACCCCGGCAACATGGTGGTTCTCATGAGCTCCCCTGTTTCGGCAAGCGGATTGAGAATTGCTACGCAATCTCTCAACCTATCACCCGGTGGAATCAAAAGGAGGTCGAGGTCTCGAGACAAAATGAAACTATAAGCCACGACTCCGCTGAGCCCCTCAGAAATGAGGAGCTCGGTGACCTTGTTTTCCAGCTTCTGTCGCTTAGTCAATCCGCTTTTTGCGCCCCCCCCTCCTGGGATGAAGGAGGGTATCCGGCCATAGCCATAAATCCTTGCTATCTCCTCAACCAAGTCAACTTCCCTCTCGAGATCGACTCTAAAAGTAGGAATCTCAACGTGTAAGACGTTCCCATTCCTTCTAACCTTCAGCTCAATTGGCTCCAGGAGCTTTTGTATCTCCTCCCCAGATATATCTAAACCAAGTAGGCGACCTACGGTTTCGGTTCTGAGTTCTATCTCGACTGGGAATATTGGCCGTGTGGAAATGTCAATCTCTCCATGGGCTACTTCTCCACCAGCAACTTCTTTTATCAAAGCCGCGGCGCGCCTCGCCGCGAGAACCGTTCCCAAAGGATCGGTCCCTCTCTCGAACCTGCTTGACGCGTCAGTCCGCATGCCAAGCCTCTTAGAGGCAGTTAGAATATCTACTGAGTTGAAATGCGCTGCTTCTAGAAGAACGTCTGTGGTAGCGTCTGTTACCTGGGTTCCCTCCCCTCCCATAATGCCCGCGAGGGCAATAGGCTCATCGAAATCGGCAATTACAAGGAACTTCTCGTTGAGCTGCCTTTCAACTCCATCAAGCGTCATGAGCTGTTCCCCTGGGCGAGCATTCCTGACGATTATTGTTTTCCGAGCCACCTTGTTCAAATCAAACGCATGAAGTGGTTGGCCAAGTTCCATCATCACATAGTTGGTAACATCCACCACGTTGTTCACAGAACGCAGTCCGACAGCATGAAGCCTCCTCTGCATCCACGCCGGGGATGGACCAACCCGCACGCCGGTAATCACCTTGGCAGTATATCTATCGCAACCTTCGAGATTTTCGACTTCGACTTTTGCAAGCCTCTCTGCCGGCTCGCTACTTTCCGCTACCTCGCACCGCGGCGCGGAAAGTTTTTTGCCGGTCAACGCAGCAATCTCTCTAGCCACGCCAAGCATAGACATGCAATCAGGCCTGTTGGGAGTGATCTCGAGCTCGAAAACTACATCATCTAGGGAAAGATAATTGCGTAAATCTTCTCCTGGAGGGGCGTCGTGCGGCAACTCCAATATTCCCGACTGGTCGTCACTTATTCCCAGCTCGGCTCCACTCAAGAGCATCCCCCAGCTCTCGATGCCTCTTATTACACGCTTTTCCAATTTTTCTTTTCCGATGGAAGGAAACGTAGCACCGGGTAATGCTAGGGCAACTTTCATTCCAACCTCTAGATTTGGAGCGCCGCATACTATCTTCTTCTCCTCTTTGCCGTCCCACGTAACCGCGATGCGGAGTCGGTCGGAGGAAGGGTGATTCTCTACTCGCTTCACCTCCCCTACGATAACACCGCTCACTCCACTGGCAAGTTCTTCTATTCTCTCCACCGAAGTTCCAGACATTGAAAGAATGTCCGCGAGCTTGGAGGGAGAAGGCGTAATATCAACATAATCTCTAAGCCATTCAAGTGATACTCTCATCTAAAAATCCCTTCTGGGAAGCACTTCAAAATTGCTCCAAAAACCGCGTATCATTCTCGAAGAAAACCCTCATGTCGTCGATTCCGTATTTCAGCTGCGCAATCCTTTCAACCCCCATCCCAAATGCAAAACCACTGAAGCGCTCGGGGTCGTAGGATACGTAACCAAAGACATTCGGGTCAATCATCCCGCATCCCATAATCTCCAACCATCCAGATCCCTTGCAAAGCGCACAACCCTTTCCAGAACAAGCGAAACAGGAAATATCCATCTCCGCGCTTGGTTCGGTGAAGGGAAAGAAATGTGGGCGAAACCGGGCTTCCCTTTTTTCTCCAAACAGCTTCTTTATGAAGACCTCTAACGTTCCCTTCAGGTGACCCATATTGATATCTCTATCAACCGCGAAGCCTTCTACCTGGTGAAAAACGGCGGAATGGGTGGCATCGACTTCATCCCTGCGATAAGCCTTCCCTGGACTCACTACATACAGGGGGGGAGAGTCAGATTCCATAACTCTTATCTGAACTGGCGAAGTGTGAGTCCGAAGTAATACATCATCGGGGTAATTTTTCTCTGGGTCCCTTCTTTTCACATAGAAGGAATCCTGCAGACTTCTAGCTGGGTGATAAGCAGGCTGATTTAGAGCCTCGAAGTTATAATAATCGAGCTCTATTTCGGGACCCTCCTCAACTCTGTAACCGAGTGTCAAGAATATAGAGATAATTTCGTCGATTACACTGCTTAAAAGGTGCTTGTGCCCCAAGCGTTTTCTACGCCCAGGAAGGGTCACGTCCAGCGCGGCTTCAGAAAGCTTCTCTCTCTCTTCCTCGGCGAGAAGCACACTCTTCTTGCGAGCTATTTCATCACTCAAAACCCTTCTGAGGGTATTGGCAATCTCTCCAAGCACCGGCCTCTCAGATGGGGGCAGCGAGGGGATTCCCCTGAAAATCGCCGAAACTTTCCCTTTTTTCCCCAGCATCTCAACTCTAACCCTCTCAAGACTTTCGAGGGAGTCTGACTGCTCCACCGCGGAGAGGGCTTCGTCTAAAAACTCCGCCATTTCCTTTCTCTCCCCGATGAGCTCCTTTAGATGTTCAAGATCAGACATTTTGCGCCCCCAAAATTCCCCTTGCTCGAAGAATCTCAAACAGGGCAATACCAGTAGATACCCCCACATTGAGAGACTTGACCCGTCCAGGAAAAGGAACCTTCACTTTCTCGTCCACCAGCCGCAGAAGTTCGTCGGAAATTCCACGGGCTTCGTCACTCACAATCAAAGCCAAAGGAATTCTCAAATCAACATCGAAAATATCTTTGTCTCCACTGCCATCCAGAGCAAAACGCTTCATCCCGCGCTCCTGCAGCACCTTCGCGACCAAATTAAAATTTGCTTCTCGTACTAGTGAAACGTGAAAGTGGGAGCCTGCAGCCGCGCGGACGGTCTTGGGATTGTACAAATCGACAGATTCGCTGGTGGAAATCAAGCCATCGGCACCAAACGCGTCCGCGACCCTTATCAAAAGCCCAAGGCTGGCAGGATCTCTTACCCCACTCGCCACAACCACCAAGCTTTGCGGAACATCTTCCTTCAAGAGAGAGTCAAGTGGTAAATCAACCTGCTCGACAATACCAATAATTCCAGGAGGAGCCGCCACACCACAAACCCACTCCATTATTCCTCTCGAAACCCCATGAATAGCTGTCTGGGGAGTCCACCTATGAATTTCCATAGCCTCCTCAGCCAGAGACTCGTCGTACACTATTTCCAGAACCTTAGCCTTCGAATCAAGTGCTTCCATAATAAGAAAGACTCCTTCAATCATGAAAACTCCTAGATCATCGCGGAAGGTCTTTTTCCTTAGCCTACGGAGCTTTTTAACGAGACCATGGTTCTTGCTAGATATGAACTCGGGCATCAACTAATCTTTCGAGCCTTCAGAGGCAATTTTAACCAGTGCCCCAAAAGCATCTGGATCGTTCATTGCCAAATCCGCGAGTATCTTCCGATCAACCTCTATCCCTTGTTCGCGCAATCCACTTATGAAGCTGTTGTACGACATTCCATGCTGTCGAGCTACAGCATTTATGCGGGCAATCCAGAGCTTTCTAAACTCGCTCTTCCTGGCGCGCCTATCCCTATAAGAATAAGCAAGAGAATGCATTACCTGTTCATTAGCAGGCCTGAAACATTTACTCTTCGCGCCCTTGTATCCGCGAGCGCTCTTCAACACCTTTTTTCTTCTTTTTCTCGAAGCAGTACTATTTTTTACTCTCGGCATTCAAACCAACTCCTTCTACAAGGAAAACGAGGGGAAACTATCTGTTGAGGCCAGTGCCAAGCAAGCGGCGAATCCTCTTGCTATCAGACCGAGAAACTTCTACTTCTTCCTCGAGTCTTCGCTTTCTCCTCGAGTTTTTTGGAGTGAAAATGTGAGAATTATAAGCTTTTTTTCTTATTAGCTTCCCGCTGCCGGTAACCTTGAAACGTTTTGCCGCCCCACGGTGAGTCCTCATTTTTGGCATCGAATCACCTCTTTCTGTCTTTCTCCGACACAGGAGAAAGAACCATGCACATATTCCGACCATCGAGATTCGGTTCAGACTCAACCGTAGCTAACTCCTCCAAATCTTTTGTTAACCTATTGAGAAGATCTCGCCCAAGATCGGTGTGAGCCATCTCCCTCCCTCGAAACATGATGGTTATCTTGACTTTGTTACCATGCTCTAAAAACTTTTCAATATATTTCTTCTTTGTGACATAGTCATGAATATCTATTTTGGGTCGCATCTTCATTTCCTTCACCACAGTGGTGCATTGTCTCTTTCTCGAAGCCTTCTGTTTCTGTTCCAATTCGTAGCAATACTTTCCGTACTCCATGAGTCTGCAAACAGGTGGATTGGCTTGGGGAGCGACCTCTACAAGGTCAAGCCCGCTTTCCTGCGCGATTTTAAGCGCTTCTTCCACCTTCAAGATTCCAAGTTGCTTACCTTCTTCGGAAATCAACCTCACTTGAGGCGCTTCTATCATTTCGTTTGCTCTAGGTTTTACTATCCCCATTCCTCCCTCGTAAAACAATAAAAGGTGGCATCTGCCACCTGTACTACAGCCAAAAACCCTACAGACAACCAATTCTTAAAAACAGGCGGCATCGCAGGGTGAGGGCATACACCCTTCTTGCTTTTCTCAAAAAGTATAACCAAAAGCTTTTTTTCTGTCCATTTTCATGTCAAGTGGTTCCTCTCTTTGGGAGATGATGATAGATGATTATAATAACTAAAAAAGCAAGAGGATAGTTATGCCCGAAACAAAACCGAAAGTTCTAATCGCTGACGATGACCCTCATCTGAGGAGGCTGATCAAGGAGGCTCTCTCTGGAGACAAGTTCGAGGTCTGGGAAGCATGCGACGGCAACGAGACCTGGAATTTAATACAAAGTCTACATCCAGACATAGTCCTTCTCGATATCATGATGCCCGGAATCGGTGGCTTTGAAATCTGTCGTTACATGAGAGAAAACCCATTTACTCGAAATATCCCTGTTGTCATGTTAACCGCGAAATCCCAGGTAAGCGACAAAATCGAAGGCATGGAATCCGGCGCCGACGATTACATAACAAAACCGTTTGATCCGCTGGAGCTCGAGGCTCGCATAGAAATGCACATAAGGCGCTACCTGCGTGAAAGCGACATGAGCCCTGTATGTGGGCTTCCTGGAACAAAGGCAATAGAAAAAACCCTCTCGTCCCGCATAAGCCGTGAAGAGAAATTTGCGCTTTGCTACATCGACCTTGACGACTTCAAAGCTTTTACCGACTACTATGGCTTCGTGAAGGGAAGCGAACTTATTCGTACCACTGGAACGATTCTCAAAAAAGCGGTAACAACCAAAGGCGGTGAAGATGATTTTGTTGCCCATATCGGCGGGGACGACTTCATCATCATCACCATCCCAGAGCGCGCCGTGAATATCGCCAAGGAGATTATCAAGCTGTTTGATGAAATTGCTCCCTCTTTCTACGAAAAAGAAGACCTTGAAAGAGGTTTCATCGTTACCAAGGACCGCACAGGTTTCGTGGCGGAATTTCC
>JAQURN010000038.1 GCA_028715585.1 Actinomycetota bacterium
AGTAGAGAGGGGAGACCAGGTAATCCACAATCTTGGCGATATCCTAAGAGAGCTCATAAAGCCAGAGGAGGAGTTTCTGGGGTATATGGGGGAGGATGATTTCGTAATTATCACCACGCCCCTGAGGGTTCTCCACATTTTTGAGAAACTCAAATCGCGCTTCGAGGAGAGTTTACAGGAGATATGTCCGGAAATCGCCGAGAATTTTTCTATCGCTGGGGGTGGGGAGGTAAAGATTTCAATGGGAGTGGTAACCAACGAGGAAAAGCAATTTGGAGACCCACTTCAGGTTAAGAATACCGCCCTCGAGGTTCTCAAAAACGCAAGGAACGAGACAGGCCATTCCTGCGCGAACCTGAAAGATTATCCAGTCTAGGTTTCGAGTTTTCAAAATTCCTTGTGTTATCACTGTCTTGAGTTCGGTGGCGATGCGCATAAAATCATGGCTGGCAGTTTCCAGAAGCTGTTGCCCAAATCCTACCGACCCCTCGAAGACCTTTACACTTATTGAGCCTGTTCTTGCTTAGCACTTGTCACAAGGCAAGACCCGAGCTGATAGGGAAATTTTCCCCCGAAAGGTAAGCTGAAACCCTATAAGAGCAAACTGCTTGATTTTCGCCTCCTTCTCTTTCCGGGCATGCTTCTCTAAGTATCTTTAGTGCTAGGATATTTTGTAAACGTTTTGGAAGCGCAATCGCAGCTAAAGGAGGAGGAGTGGAAAGAGAAACTAGGGCTCCCGAGGCGCCTCCTCTGGTCTTTTTGAGGATAGAAGTAAAAGGCATCGTTCAGGGTGTGGGCTTCAGACCCTTCGTTTACCTTGCCGCGAACAGGAACAACGTAAAAGGAACTGTTTCAAATAATACCTCTGGGGTCGTGATAATGGCTTGCGGTTTGAAGGAAGACCTCGACACGTTCACGAGGGAAATTAAAGAGAGCGCCCCTCCTCAGGCAATAATCGAAAAAATGGTTACCCAGGAGTGCGAGCCTTTCGACGCGGATGTTTTCAAAATCGTCCCCAGCGAAGCAAAAGGCGAGAAAGAGGTGCTGATATCACCTGACCTCGCGGTGTGCAGGGAGTGCGTGGAGGAGCTGTTCGATCCAGGTGACAGGAGGTACCGCTACCCGTTCATCAACTGCACGAACTGTGGTCCTCGCTTCACAATCATCAGGGACACACCCTATGACAGGGCAAGTACTTCCATGGCGAAGTTCAAGATGTGCGAGGAATGTCAGGCGGAATATGATGACCCAACGAACAGGAGATTCCATGCCCAGCCAAACGCGTGCCCACGGTGTGGTCCCAGGTTGTGGATGTGTAACCGTAACGGCGTAGAAATTGAGGGAGACCCCATTGAGATAGCTGCCAACCTGCTAAAAGAAGGGAAGATTCTCGCCATAAAAGGGCTCGGTGGCTTTCATCTCGCGTGTGATGCCACCTCTGATTTAGCTGTGGGGAAACTTCGCAATAGAAAGAAGCGTTATGGCAAGCCATTAGCGGTAATGGTCAAGGATATCCGGGAGGCGAATTCCATATGCATGGTGGGAGGTCCCGAGAGGGAAACTCTCCAATCCCCAAGAGCCCCTATCGTTCTCATTGAGCAAAGAAAGGGTTCTAAGCTCTCCAGGAATGTCGCGGGAAGGCTCAAAGAGCAAGGAATTTTTCTTCCTTACACCCCCTTACATCATCTTCTCATGCGAGAGGTGTGCCTCCCCCTTGTGATGACCAGTGGCAACGTCTCCAGCGAGCCAATTGCTATAGACAACGATGAAGCCCTATCTAGGCTTTCTGGCATTGCCGATTTTTTCCTCATGCATGACAGAGATATCCTGGTTCGTTTTGACGATTCAGTGGTGACGACCTTCGAGGGGGAAGTCTATCCAGTGAGGAGAGCAAGGGGATATGCTCCTTATCCCATATCCCTTGCGTCTCCATCTAAGGTGGAGGTGCTCGCGTTAGGAGGGGAACTCAAAAACACCCTTTGCCTGCTCAGAGGGGAACACGCATTCTTGAGCCAGCACATAGGAGACATGGAGAGCACGGACGAGGTAGAGCACTTCAACGAAGCGCTCGCGACCATAAAGAGACTTTTTTCCCTCGAGCCGACTCTCGTTGCGTGTGATCTCCACCCAGATTACATGACGACTTCAATGGCAGAGGAGATGTGCCTTCCAATAGTTCGGGTTCAGCACCATCACGCTCACGTCGCAAGTTGCATGGCTGACAACCGCTTCCAGGGTAGAGTAATAGGAGTTGCTTGGGATGGGACCGGCTATGGTGAGGACCATACCGTGTGGGGAGGAGAGTTTCTGCTTTCGGACAGCGCGGACTTCCAGAGGGTCGCGCATCTTTTCACCTATCCTATGCCTGGGGGGGAAGCCGCGATTGAAAAGCCTTACCGCATGGCGATAGGGATTCTCTCGAGGGTGTTTGAAAGCGAGGGGAGGGCTTTCGATTTCATACGGAGGGTGCGAAAGATAGACGAGGCGGAAGCAGAAGCAATCTCCTGGCAACTCTCGAGTGGTTTCAACACGCCGATGACTTCCAGCGCGGGGAGGCTCTTCGACGCGGTGAGCGAGATGCTAGGTATCCGATGCGAGGCGGAATATGAAGGACAAGCTGCCGCGGAGCTAGAGGCGGTGGCGGAAGATGTTTCCGATTTCTACGAGACCCCCCTGATTTCAGAGGGGGAAATGCTCGTTCTCGACACCAGAGAGGCTTTCCAGGGAATTGCCCGTGACATCGAGAAAAGTGTTGACGCGACTACGGTTGCTGGAAAATTTCACGCTACAATGGCTGAGTTCATAGTGAAAACCTGTGTTTTGTTGAGTGAACAAACTGGCATATCGGATGTTGCGTTGAGTGGAGGAGTTTTTCAGAATAAGCTACTCCTGCGAAAGGTTTTGGAAGGCATGAGAGAAAAGGGACTTACCCCAATGATTCACAGGCGAGTTCCTACGGGGGATGGTGGCATATCTCTTGGGCAGGCGGTGATAGCTGCGCAGAGGTTTGAAAAGGGTCGAGTTGGAACCATAGAGGGAGAATGAAATGTGCCTCGCTATACCGGCTGAGGTAGTTGAAGTGATAGAGGGCGAGATAGCTGTTGTCGATTTCGGAGACGCAAAAAAAAGAGTTAGCCTCGCATTGGTGGATGGCGTGGAAAAAGGGGATTTCGTCCTAGTTCACGCTGGGTTTGCGATTGAGAAGGTGGACGCGGAAGAGGCATTGAAGACAAGGCAGCTTTTCGAGGAGCTCGAGCGGTTGAATGAAGCTAATTGAGGAATACCGAAACCCAGCTGTGATGAAAGAGCTTGCTGAGAAAGTGAAAGAGCTCGGAGTGCGCTCTACGCTGATGGAGGTATGCGGAACCCACACAATGGCAATTTCACGTTTTGGCTTGAGGTCATTCCTGCCACCCGAGGTGGATCTCGTTTCCGGCCCTGGCTGTCCGGTATGCGTAACGGCTGATAGAGATATCGATAGGGCAATTGCGCTCTCTGCCATCGGGGATGTAACCCTTGCAACCTTCGGAGACATGGTAAGAGTGCCTGGGTCGCGAAGCTCCCTCCAGGAGGCATCCGCGTCAGGCGCAAATGTCAAGGTTGTGTATTCGCCACTTGAGGCGCTCGAGATGGCAAAATCCGACAGGGAAAGGAAAATCGTTTTTTTAGGGATAGGGTTTGAGACCACCGCCCCAGCGGTGGCTGCCACTATAATCGAGGCTAAGCGAGAAAACATCAACAATTTTTTTGTCTTGAGCCTTCACAAGCTAGTGCCTCCAGCTTTGAGGGCGCTAGCCGAACTGCCAGACTTCCACGTAGACGGCTTCATTCTGCCAGGACATGTTAGCACCATCATCGGAAGCAAGGCTTACGAATTTCTAGCTTCTGAATATGGCATTCCTGGCGTCATTGCCGGCTTCGAGCCGACCGATGTAATGCGGGCCATATACATGCTACTTCGCATGCAAAAGGAAGAGGCAGAAATTGCGATAGAATACACGAGGGCGGTAAAACCTAATGGAAACAGGAAGGCCATCGAGACGATGCATGAAGTCTTTGAGCCATGCGACGCCGAGTGGAGGGGGTTGTTTCGGCTTGCTGGGAGCGGGCTTTTGCTTAGGGAGAATTATAAGGAGTTCGATGCTGGAGAGTGGGAGGTTGATGTTCCCCCACCACTAGAGAAGAAAGGATGTAGATGTGGCGATGTCCTTTGTGGAAGGATAAAGCCGATGGAGTGTGGTTTGTTCGGAAAAACATGCACGCCGGAGACCCCCGTTGGTCCATGCATGGTTTCGAGCGAGGGCACATGCGCTTCTTACTACCTTTACTGCGATGAGTAATTCGAGCCAAACGCAAAACAACGAAGTTATAAATCTTTCGCACGGCGGAGGCACGAGCCGGATGCAGACTCTACTCCGCAAGACAGTTTTCCCGGTTTTGGGAAATGAAGACCTCTTCGACATGGAAGACGCGGCGAAGGTGGAGGTTCCAGAGGGCTCGGTTGCGCTCACGACCGACTCTTTCACGGTAAAGCCGCTTTTCTTCCCAGGAGGCGACATCGGAAAGCTTTCTATTTGTGGCACCGTAAACGACCTTGCCATGAGGGGCGCAAAGCCTCTCTTCATGACGCTTGCTCTCGTGTTGGAGGAGGGGCTCTCTTTTAATAAGTTAGAGAAAGCTCTAGAGTCGGTTGGGAAATGGGCTCGTGAAGCAGGGGTTAAGATAGTATCCGGCGATACGAAGGTGGTTGAGAGGGGTTTCGCCGATGGGATGTATATAAATACAACCGGCGTTGGCGTAATTTTTGAGGGAAAGGAAGTTTCCATAAGAGGTGCCAAAGAAGGGGATGTCCTCATAATCAATGGTTTTGTGGGTGACCACGGTATGGCTGTCATGAATGCCCGCGAGAGTATTTTTTCGGATGCCAACCTTTCGTCGGACTGCGCCCCACTCTGGGGGCTCGTTGATACCATGCAGGATGCCGCGTGCCTTCATGCATTGAGGGATCCCACCAGGGGAGGGCTTGGAGCAGCCTTGAAAGAAATGGCCCAAGCGTCTGGGTGCCACTTGGAAATCTGGGAGGAGGATATACCCGTGCGAGCTCCAGTGGAAGCGGCCTGCGAGATGCTAGGCCTGGATCCCTTGTTCGTGGCGAACGAGGGCAAGCTCCTTTGCGCGGTCGCGCCGCTAGATGCTGACACGGTCCTTTGCGCGATGCGTTCCCATCCCTATGGCAAGGAAGCAAGGATAATAGGAGAGGTTGTGAGCGGAAAGCCGGGAGAGGTGACAGTTAGAACATCTATGGGTACTAGAAGACCTCTGAGGATGCCTTCTGGGGAGCAGCTTCCGCGCATTTGCTAAAGATTTTCTTTGCCGAAGAGGAGGTAGTAGGAGAGGATGGCTCTATTTCTAAAATGCCTTGTTTCTTCCGTCGTGGGCTACCTTCTGGGATCGATTCCCTTTGCGCTCCTGGCAGGGAAAATCCTTGCCGGGAAAGATTTGAGGAAATGTGGTTCGGGCAATCTCGGCGCTTCCAACGTATTCCGGGAGGTTGGGAAAGCGGCGGGGGTGGCGGTCTTTTTCCTCGACTGTGCCAAGATGGTGGTTCCCCTGCTCCTTATGAGGCTGCTTGGCTTGCCAGAGTTGGCACAGGCACTCTGCGCCCTTTTCGTGATAATCGGGCATAACTGGCCAATTTTTACGCGCTTCGTGGGAGGGAGAGGCCTCGCGGTCACGCTCGCCGGGGGTATAGTTCTTCTTCCATGGGAAACCCTGGCATTTTTTGGGATGCTTGCCATAGGGTTCTTTGCTAACGCCCTTGCCCTGTTTGCGGCTTTTGGTTATCTCCTGTGGGCGGCTCTCGCCTTTGTGCGGGGTGAACCCGCTGTGGCTTTCGCTTTCGGGGCTACTGTTCTCGCCTTTGTTCGGCGGCTTCAAGGGAGTCCTCAGGTTGCCGCTCCGATAGGGGAGGTGAAGCGGAGCAAAATCATACGGGAAAGATTGCTGTTTGACCGCGAATACCGCCCTCCTGAGGCAGAGGGTGACGAGACCTCAAAGGCAGACGGAGTTACTTCCCCGAAGTAGGAAGCCCTTAATAAAAGCCTGTTCCTATCAACACTGGACCGGTGTGCTTCCCCATGACAGGCGTAAATTCAGCCATGATGAATTCTTGGTGCTCGACTCTGCTTTTTAGAAGCTCCGCAAACCTTTGAGCTTCGTCCTCCATCCCGGCGTAAGTTACCGACAGATGTAGAGGTCCACGCTCTGCCACATTCTCATTCAGGTAGCTTATTATCCGCTCGTATGCCTTCTTTCTAGACCTCGGCTTTGCAAAAGTCTTCGTCTCGCCATTTTCTACGATTAGGATTGGCTTGATGTTCAATTTTCCCGCGGCGTAAGCGGATAGGCCACCGACACGACCGCTTTTCTTTAAGTAATCAAGCGTATCCAGAATGCCAAGTAGCTTTACCCTGTCGACAACCCACTCGGCTCTGGCTTTAACCTCTTCAAGACTTTTGCCTTCCCTGGCAAGCCTTGCAGCTTCTCTCACCACGAACCCTTGGGCAGTTGCCGCGTTTTTGGAGTCAACTACTTCGATCCTTATAGAGTCAACCTTGCTTGCGGCAGTCATCGCCGAGTTGATGGAAGCACTGTATTCTCTGCTTAGGGTTATGCATACGGCTGAGCTATATTTTCCCGCAAGGCTTTCGAATGCCTCGATGTAGTCACCTACCGAAGGGGCTGAGGTGCTCGTGCTTGCGAAATCTTTCTCCATTGCTCGATAGAATTCTCCAGGGGTGATATCTACACCATCTCTGTAGCTCTTGTCCCCGATTATAAGGGTAAGTGGAACGACCTTTATGCCATATTCCTCGACATAATCCTTTGGAAGGCATGCGGCGCTGCACGTAACAATGCCTACTTCTTGTTTCATGTATTCCTCCTATTGCAGTCCTATATGCAAAATCGAACCGAATTGACCTCCTTCGTACCATTCCTGCTCGCAGTGGGGGAGTTTTTCCATGGCGAGCCTCTCGAGCTCTTCTCTCATGGATGGCTGGGTCTCAGGCGAGACAAGAAAAGTAATAGTCTCTTCCTCGCCCTCTTCGGACAACGCCTCAAGGAGGCTAGAAAAAACCTCTTTTATATCCTTTGAGGCACAGACCTTCTCGTTCCGGGCGAGTCCTAAATAGGTTTCCCCTTCTTTTTCTATCACCCCTATCTTTATGGAAAAAGCGGATTCCCTCATATTCTTTATTACATCATCGGGTTCGCCAAGATGAAGGTATTCCTCCATTGCGGAAAGACCTTGGAGAGGAGATACAGTCGGAATGACTTCTATCCTGTCCTTTGTCATCCGGCTTACGCTTTCCGCTACCCCAATTAGTTTGGGGCTGTTGGGAAGGATTGCGGCAGCCTCGAAATCCACTTCCTTGATGGGCTCAAGAAAGTCTTCCTCCTGGGGGACATTCACGCCATCCCATGCCATCACGTAACTCCCTGCTTCCTCGAACATCCTCGAGAGGCTGAGTGCGTCACAACAGGAAATGGCGAGAATTCTGTACTTGACAAATGTTCTATCCCAAATTACCTCTCGAACTTGATTCTCGAGCGCCTCTATGTGGAGTCCTGAGATTTGTCCCCAGCTTCGAGCGGCTCTGACTACCCTGTTAGGGTAATCGCTATGGATGTGGATTCTAAACGGCTGTTCGTGACCGGCGAAGACAAATGACTCTCCCATGGCGGAAAGAATTTTCTTTGCCCCGTTTGCATCTTCTGGTGAGCAAGCCAGGCTGAACTGTACGTCCCACTTTGGACCGGTGTAACTCACTTCTTTTGGCTTCTCAAGGTATTTTTCCCACTCGAACGGCTTGATTTCGAGACCCAGCGCCTTAATCCCCCCTTCTATACCCGCGACCAGGCCGGCGGCACCGGCATCCACGACCCCTGATTTGGCTAGAGCCTCGAGAAGTTTAGGGGAATTTCTGAGAGAATCGCGCGCAAGGCCATGTACCCGCAAAAGCATCTCCTTCCCGGAGGACGGGGGCTTTTCCGCGACCCCTCTTGCCATGTCGTCCATGACCGTGAGAATTGTTCCCTCGACTGGCTTTTCCACCGCTTCCCTGGCTTTTTGCGCTCCCACGTTCAAGCCTTTGATAACCTCCCTTATCCCCGGGTCTTGAGAGCTTTTGATTCCTTGGGCGAGACCATCAAGAAACTGCGCAAAAATGACTCCGGAGTTACCCCTGGATGAGGCAAGCGCTCCTTTTGCGGCGGCTTCAACGACTTCGCTGACGCTGGAGGAATGGTCATTTTCCATCTCCTGGATGGCTCCACGCATCGTGAAGCAGAGATTTGTGCCGGTGTCGCCATCTGGGACGGGGAATATATTAAGGTCATTTACCTGCGAGACTCTTTTTTCGAGCTCCGAAAGGGCGCCGTTCGCGAAAATTTTGACTTTCTCTATGCCTTCTTCCTCGTGCATACGTTTATCTTATCAATAATAATGACCTTCGTTACGACGGCAAAATTCGGGAGCCAGGAAGGCTCACAAAGCACAACAGCATATATGAAGGCGAAAAAAATGCAAGTATTCCAAACGTCGTTATTGCTGTGGGCAATCAACGATGGGAGGTTCGGGTATTATTCGGAAGAAGGATTTTGTTGAGAGGAATCCAAGGCATGATAAGAGATAGCGAAGCTGGCAAAGCTGATGATTGCCATATAGCCTACTGTGGACTCGACTGCAAGGTGTGCCCCGCCTTTCTTTTCACGAGAACTGGTGATGAGTTCGGCTTGGAGGAAACGGCAAAGCGGTGGAGTGAAGCCTCGGGCGAGAGAATTGACAGTAGAAGTATCGCCTGCGACGGTTGTAAATCTTCCTCTTCGAGAAAGAACATCTATTGCGCCAGATGTCCAATCGCTACCTGTGCCAAGCGCAAGGGATATGAAACCTGCGCGGAGTGCAAAGAGTTCCCGTGCCCTACGCTTGCCAGTCACCCAGCCTTCGATTCTGAGGCTCGATCTAATCTAGAGAAATTGCGTAAAGGAAATGGCGAAGCCGTTTGAATAGGCAAAGCCTTCCCGGCGACAGAAGCCACCTTAAAGCTTGTTCTTCTTCTTTATGTCTTTCACTTTTTGCCTGAGGTTATCGCATTCTGTTCGAAGAGTGTGGACTCTCTCTTCAATGCTTTCAAGGCTTGCAAGAAACTCATTCTGGTCTCGTTGAATCCCTCTCTCGATATCCTGGTAGAACTCTTCAAGCTGGTCTAGCATTCGCATGAACTCCGTTACCATCTGAGATTCTTTGTCTATCAACTCAATCTGAGTTTTTGCGTAATCTTTGTATGCGCCTACATTGCCTAATTCCACTATCTTCTCGTAGCTCTCTTTTGCTTTCCCGATGTCTATGAGTATCTCGTTGGACACTTCATCTATGGGATCGGCAAGGCTCTTGATTTCCTGGGAGGTTGCATTTGGCGTTAGCTTTTCGCCTAGGGTATCAATAGCATCTTCTAGCCTTTTCGACTTTCCGTCGGCTTTGGTTATAAAGCTGTCGCCCTCCTTCATGAACTGTTGAGCTTTTTCTTTTTCTCCTCCACACCCAATGCTAAAGAGCGTCAGGACCATGAGGACAACAAAAATAGAAGCCGTTATTCGTTTGTTCATTTCTCCTCCTTTTCTATACTATCACCTAAAAAAATTTGTTTTATATATCGATAGCGAGCAGCTGTCTGCTCGACTACATGAAGGGGAAGTTTGGGGGGTGGGGTTTTTTTGTTCCATTGCTCACTCTCCAGCCAGTCCCTCAGGAACTGCTTATCGAAGTTTTCCGGGTTGCGCCCAGCCGCGTAACCATCCTTTTGCCAAAACCTCGAGGAGTCGGGGGTAAATAGCTCATCTATGAGCAATAGTTCTCCATCCGCCAGTCCAAATTCGAACTTGGTATCCGCAAGTATCATCCCCCGCGACTCTGCTATACTAGATCGGAAGAGCG
>JAQURN010000039.1 GCA_028715585.1 Actinomycetota bacterium
TTCCATGCCTCCTGGCTTCCCCACACGCACGATGGCATCGATGAATGTAGTGAGCTGCCCCCCAGGAATCCCGAAGACTTTGCTAATTCCTTCATTCAGAAGGCACTTGACGAGTAATTCTCCGCCGGTAACTCTGGCCATCTTCGTCACCCCTTTTTAAAAAATACACGGCACCTTAACGCCGCTAGAGTTCTCTCAAATCAAAGACTGTCTTTATTGCCTTGTATTTTTCCTTGTTCATATTCACCTCGATGGCTTTTTTGTATTCATCGAGTTTGAACACATGCGTCACCAAGTCTTGGGTATCAACCTTTCCCCTTCTGGTAAGTTCCATAGCGAGCTCGAAGGTGTGCATCTTTTTCCCTTCGAAATTTTCGATTCCGTACCCAAGATTGCCGATTACCCTCAAACCCTTCATCCACACTGGTGTCCAATCCATCTTCTGGGTCGCCTGGATGCCTATCTGTGAAACTATACCCTCTCCTGCGGCAAGCCTGAAAGAATCGCTGAGGGTCTCTGTCGAGCCAACGCAATCGTATATTCTTTCGTAGCCCCCCATGCATATTCGCTTCTCGAGCAAAGGTTTATAGAGCCTTGCTCCGGTAATTTCCACGGTCCTCTCGTAAATATCCTCCAAACGGGGATTTATGACAATGTCGGCTCCTTTTTCCTTCGCCTTTTCTGCGTTCAATTCAGCCGGTTCGACACCGGTAATGTGGCAAGTGATGCCTAGCGCTCTTATGGAGGCAATCACGGAAAGCCCCTGCACGCCGCAGCCGATGACGAGGACATTTTGCCCCTCCTCGGGCATGGCGCGCATAACAGAATGCAGCGCGACCGCGAGCGGCTCGAGAGTTACCGCCTGCCAATCGGTGAGCGAATCTGGAATCCTTACCACCTGGGAATCATGGGCAAGATAGTATTTGCTCCATCCTCCACCTGTATCTCGGCAGAAGCCAATGTTGGTGCCTTCGGAGAGGTTACCTTCAGCAAAATTTTCACAAACCGAAGTATTTCCCCTCGAACAAGGCCCACAAGGAGGTTCTATCTCCCTCACCTCACACCCCGGAGGTGGTATAACCGTGACGCGTTCATCTGGCTTAATTCCCTCCACCTGGCTACCAACTTCATGCACGAGACTGTAATTTTCATGACCAAAGATAAAGGGAAATGAGGTGAAGGGGGTGGTCGTTGTGCTAGTATGCAAAGTGATGGTCCCCAAGTCAGTCCCGCAGAAGCCAGAAAGAACTGAGCGAAGCTTGACCCACCGAGGACCACGGAGCTTTGGCTCAGGTATATCCACATACGCGATACAAGACTTCGGACCGTAGAAAGCCTTGGGATTCATCCTTCCCGCGACCCTGGTATAAGCATAGCGGGGAAAGCTGTATTCGAATTGAAGAGCTTTCAAGTCGCTCACTCCCCGCGAGAGAAATTAGCAAGGGCGCGCCATGGGGCACGCTTTTTGCACCAACCGACAATTGAATGATAAGCCAGGTACTAAAAAAACGCCATGACAAATCGAAAATGCTATAATGCTCCCTAGCATCCTAAGGACTACCGCGCAAAGGGGGTCTCAATGAAGGTATTTATCGCTATTTTGTTCTCGCTGATTGCCTCAGTTGGTTTCAATTACTCCGCATATGTGATGAAGCGCGAAGTCGATAAGCTTCCCAAGGTGAAATTTGAATTTTCATGGCCTGTGCTCAAGGCATTCATTACATGTTGGCCATGGATCGCGGGGGTGCTCATTTCGATAGCGGGCGGTGCTTTTTATGCCGTCGCTCTTCTTTTTGCCCCAGTCTCAATCGTTCAGCCACTGGCAGGAACCGGGATAGTGCTTCTTGCTTATCTCGCCATCAAGAATCTGGGAGAGAAACCCAAACGCATGGACCTGGCCGCTGCAGGGATGATAGTTCTCGGGGTCGCCTTGATCGGTGTGAGCATGGCGGAAGGTGTGCCAGAAAACGTCAAGCATGACCCGGTGGAGCTCTGGATTTTCACCGGGGTCGCGGTTCTTCTTTCACTTATAATCCCGCTCGCCATGCGCCGGGATCCAAAGAGAGAGGGAGCTGCCCTCGGTGTATGCGTGGGAATACTCTATGGCTTAACCGCGATATTCGGGAAGCTACTCTTGGTTGATTGGGCAAATCGGTGGCCTAAAGAGCACCTCATGGGTCTTTTCTCGAGCGTCTTTCTGATAGCATGGGTGGTCACCCTTATTGCTGGATTCATAACATATCAGGCGGCGCTCCAGAGGGGAATGGCGGTGGTGGTGGCACCGGTGGTAGCCGGACTTTCGCAACTCATCCCAATCCTTGGCGGGACAATCGCGCTGAATGAACCTTTCCCAAAGAACCCCGGACTTATTGCCGCGAGAATCATCGCTTTCGCGCTGATAATGGCTGCCACAGTTATCCTTTCGAGCAGGGCAGAAGAGATATTGCCTACAGAAGTAGAAGAAGACCAGGCACAGCGAGGAAGTTCTCTCAACCCACTTCCGCGGCAACAGGAAGAATAAACGTAGGGGCTATCGAGGAGAACCCACGAGATTCTCGATTGCGCTCATGAACTCCTCGTCGTCGAAGGGTTTTCTAAAAAATCCTTTTGCTCCCATCAGGCGAGCTTCTTCCCTCATTTCCTCATCCTCAAAAGCGGTCAAGAATATAACAGGAATGGTTCTGGTGTAAAGGGAATGCTTCATCCTCTCCAGGGAAGAAAACCCACCGCCTGAGGGCATCCTCACATCGAGTATCACCAGGTCCGGCTTGTATTCCTTTGTCTTCTGAAAGGCGTCTTCTCCATCGGTAGCCTCAATCACTCGGTAGCCCATAGACCTAAGACGTAGGGACAACGCAAAAACAAGGTCTCGGTCATCATCGGCAACTAGTATCAGTGGCGATTTCTTCTCGCTCTCGGTCTCTGAATTCAATTATCCTCCCGTGCCCTGGCGCTCACCTGGGGTCTGGCTCGCCACCTGTTTGCTCTTGTAGACGGGAAGCGCAAAGTGAAAAGCGCTCCCCATTCCTTCCATGCTTTCAACCCACAGGGTTCCCCCATGAGCACGCACAATCTCCCTGGAAATCGAAAGCCCAAGACCGGCTCCCTCTTCCACGTAAACCTTGTCGCTTTCTACTCTGTAGAAGAGGTCAAAAATCTTCCCCAGGTCTTCTCGTGGGATACCAATTCCACTATCCTCCACCGATACTATGATTCTCCCTTCATCTCTGGGCATGAACCCAGCCCTTATCTGCACCACTCCCTGCTCGGTGAACTTAATACTGTTGCCAGCAAGGTTAGCTATCACCTGCGCAATCCTCGAGGCGTCGGCGTAAATGGGAGGGAGATCATCGGGAACCTGGACCCCGAAAGTAATACCCTTGCCTCTTGCCTGCTCCTCTAGTTGGCTCTCGACAATCTTCACAATATCCTTGAGGTTCATGACCTCCATCTTCATCTTGAACTTTCCCGAGAGAATGTTATTGGCGTCTATGAGATTCTCTATGAGATTTCGTAGCCTGAAGCTGTTCTTCCGTATGATGTCCAAGTATTTCACCTGCTCCTCTGAAAGCTCGCCTCCCAATCCATCCCGTAGAATGCTCACGTATTGGTCAATTGCCGCCAGAGGAGTCCTCAAATCGTGGCTCACGTTACTTATAAAAGTCTGGTGTATCTTCTTAACTTCCTCACCAGGGGTTACATCGACGCCGACTGCAAGTTTTTGAATCTCGCCTCTTGGATTCTTGACCATCACAGAAATAAAGCGGTAGGTCTTCCCGTTTTTCAAAACAGACCGCCACCTGGCAGAACCACTGCCCTTCCTACATACATCGCAAGGTTCTATGCGGTCGTAGAAAACCTGGTAGCAGGCACCGCCTCGCAGCCCCTCTCCAAATATTTCCTCCGCAGCAGGATTCATGTAGAGAATCTGATACTCTGGACTCACGATATAAGCTGGGTCTTTCAAAGAGGCAAGTATCGTCTTTATACCTTCGTTCGCCTCTTCCAGCATCCGCACATAGTAGCCCACACGCTTTTGATGCTGTCCTACATTGAGGCCGGCAATGATTCGGGGAAGGGGATTTGCCTTGATTGGCTTATAGATGAAGTCGGAAGCGCCAGCGGCAAGACTTTTTATCGCACTCTCAGAGTCGCCTTCACTCACCACAACCATTATTGGCTGAGAAGCAAACCCCATCTTTCTTATCCTCTCGATTGGAACAGGCTCGTCAAGGGGAGTGTTGTCCTTGTCCCACAAAATAATATCCACGCCGAACTCAAGGGCTTGGTTTACGCCCTCGCCATCGGGAAAAGCGCTCATAAATTTCATATTCGTGCCGGAAAGCGCTCTCTCGAGCGCAAGGACAACTTCCCTGTCGTGGCCAAGGTAACATACTTTATAACTTCTCAAGGCACCAACCCCCAAACTACTTACTTTTTTATGATACCGCATCTCATGGATACATTGCACCGGTAACGTCGAGGTGCAATCGTTCGAGCAAAAACATCCGGCACGCTATAGTCGGGGATGCTCACGGCTCGCAAGATTAACTGCTTCAAATGCCTTAGCGGCGTTCAAAATCCTCAGTTCATCATATCGCTTGCCTACAATCTGGAGTCCAACTGGTAGCCCAGCCGCCGTGAAACCACATGGCACAGAGATGGCAGGTTGCCCCGTGAAGTTAAAGGGGAAAGTATAGGAAACCCATGACGCGGGCGATACCTCCTTGCCCGCTATCCTATCGGGACCCAGCATTCCCTCTTCCTTGATGTCGAACGCCGGGCACGCGGTCGTAGGCGTGAGAAGAAGGTCATACTTTTCAAAGAATCGCCGCAACGCATCCCATAAATCCTGCCTCTTGAATTCAATCTTGGCGAAGTCCGCCGCGGAGAAGGAATCAAAGAATTCAAGGAAGGGTCTATAGAGAGGATATATCTTTTCCTTCGCCTCTTCGATTCTGTCCTGGAGTGCCGTAGCCATTTCTACTACAACCATAGTCGTAAGTTCTACCGCCATGCTCGGGATGTTAGGATTTTCCTCGACAACCTCGCACCCTAGCTTCTCAAAGGAGTGAGCTGCCTCCTTGGTTATCTCAATTACCTCTGGCTCCACCGCGTCGGTTGCCAAATCGCAGGCATACGCGATTTTGAGCCCTTTGAGGTTTTCGTCAAGCGACTCGCGGTAAGAGAAAGCGCAAGCTGGGAGGGAAAACCTGTCTCTATCGTCAGGTCCAGCAATAACATCCAACAGAAGCGCCACATCCTCCACCGTTCTAGCCATTGGACCCTCACAATTCGTCGTTTCCCATCCCCTCACGATATGAGGATAGCTTGGAACCCTCCCAAATTGTGGTTTCAAGCCAACTACACCACAAAGGCTCGCTGGTATCCTTATCGAACCTCCTCCGTCATTTCCCAGGGCAAGAGGACCTATTCCCGCCGCAAGCGCGCCTGCTGCCCCACCGCTGGAACCGCCAGTTGTTTTCGCGAGATTCCATGGATTTCTGGCTGGACCGAAGAGGACATTATCCGTAACCGCAACAAGCCCAAACTCAGGAACGTTGGTTTTACCAAGGATGACCGCCCCCGCGGACTTAATTCTTTCCACCACCACCGCGTCTTCCTCGGGAACATAATCGGCAAACAGAAGGGATCCAAGAGTTGTCCTGATGCCTTTCGTTGAAATAAGGTCCTTTATAGTGATGGGAATGCCCTCTAGAACTTGCGGATGGCCACGCATATAGGCCTTCTCGGAACTTCTTGCCATGTCCATAGCAAGCTCACTCGTCACGGTGACTAGCGCGCTTATCCTTGGATTTACTTCATCGATGTGGTTCAAGAAACACCTAGTCACCTCGACCGGCGAAACTTCCTTCTTCCTATATCGCCTGAGGAGCTCGGTGGCACTCATCCAGTAAAGACTCGCTTCATCCATGAAACCGCCTCTCGTCCGATTGTGTCAACAGAACACTGTGGCCTTCAAAGCGTGGGTCAATCACCGCTTCCTTTGCTTCTCCCCGTGGAGTTTACCCATGGGAAACTGACTTTCCTGGTAATCTCGGTGCGCTTTTCCCTTATCTCCGGTTTCTGGTAAGGAGTCAGCGTAAGAATCATCCTCGCTTCCTCGGGATACTGGGCTATAAAGCGAAGCTCATCCTCGGTGAGGGGTTTCTGTGTGGTAACATTGGCAAGCCTCACGAGGTCGAGGATTTCTCTTGCCTCCTCATCCGACTCAAATTCTATCTCGAGCTTGTCATACACATTTCTAAACCCCTTTATCCCTCCATAAGAGCCGGTGGTAATCATCCTTCCCGTCTCGATAATTTCAGGCTCTCCTCTGCCAAGCTCCTCAAAGTCGTAGAGCTCGTAATTGCGCCTGTCCTTGAGAGCTCCATCGGCATGGATGCCTGAGGCGTGGGCGAAAGCATTCTTACCAACGCCTGGCTGGTTCACCGGGATTGGAAGCCCAAAGGCATATGCCGCGTATTTCGCAAGCCGCCAGGAGTATTTGAGGTCAATATGCGGATCTATTTTGTAGCGTTCCTTCATCCCGCTGGACTTCTTTATAGCGAGAATGCACGAAAGAAGATCGGCGTTTCCAGCCCTTTCTCCAACCCCATTTACCGTGGTATTGATATACGCGTCCACCCCGCCATCAATAGCACCTTTAGCACCTGCCACTGAGCACGCGACTGCCATGCCAAGGTCGTTGTGGCAATGAAGCTCGGTGTCAATTCCCACTTCCTCCGCCAGCGTCTTTATTCTGTCGTATATGGTGAATGGATCGTCATAACCAAGGGTGTCACAATACCTCAGGCGGCAAGCCCCGCCCTTTTTCGCGACTTCCGCGAAGATCAAGAGGTCCTCCATGGGAGTACGAGACGCATCTTCCGCGTTTACCCCCACAGTTTTGAAGCCAAGTTCCAGCGCTCTGGAAAGAGAACCTTCCATGGTATCAACTACATCCTTGAAAGACCTCTTCCCTTTCCATTTTCCCTCTATCATCTGGGGGGATGTGGATATCGAAATGTTTATGTGCTCGAGCTCCGGCACCATCTCCAAGCCCAACTCGATATCCGCCTTGATGGCACGAAGCCAGCCAGAAATTCTCAGCCTTTTTATCGCTCCCTTCTGGGCAAGTCTTAAATTTCCACGGAGGTATTCCGTTTCGTGGTTGGTGGTAGGAAATCCAGCCTCACTCTGGAAAATGCCCATCTGGTCAAGATAGAGGTTGATGATGGTCTTCTCAAGCTTCGCAAGCCCGAGATTAGCGGTCTGCACACCATCACGATTCGTAACATCAATTATGTATATCGTCCTCTCGCTTCCAGTCTCTGCCATCTTTCAACTTCCTCCTTTTTTCCAGCCCCGTCATCACTGCAATGCTTTTTGGGATTTGAGCCTCGAGGCAAGTAAGCCCTAGGCTGGAGGGGTCATAGAACACTTTTCTTGGTGCTCAACAGCGCAGCGATAAAGTATATCAATAAAGCTTGGTATTTCTTCAACCTCGAGGCAGGAAAACGCAATCCGTACATCGTTTCCATCGGTAATTACGCCAACGCCATAATCGGCTATTAGGCTCTTTCTGAATTCTTCCCCATCTATCCCCTTGAGCCTGAGACACATGAAATAGCCGGAATTGAAAGGATAAACATCCCAAACCTTCTTGTAATCCGGATTTGAAAGGGCTTCGCGAGTTTTCAGCGCCCTTTCGGCAAGCTCCCTTTGTCTCTCGCGCTCCTGAGACAAAATCTTGGGGTTTTCCATTGCCCTGAGGAGAACTGATTGTGAAAGTTGAGAGCAGTTGGATATGCTCCCCCTTATCGCGCCGGCAACTTTTTTCTCCAGCGCGGAATAGGCTTTTTCCTCCTCTCCCTTGCAACTCAAACCAAAGGTTATAAAGCCAACTCGAAATCCCCAAGCATATTTTTCCTTCGTAGCCCCATCGAGCTTGATCGATATGAGATTTTCCTCCGCTCCCGCGACCAGCCCAAAGAGAGATTCGCCGAAAACTCCCTCGTCATATGTAAGCCCAAAATATGCGTCATCAAACATAACTATCAAGGCGCCTCCCAGTCTCGAGGCTTCGATAAGAGCTTCTGACACCTTTTTGGCTTCCGATTTGAGAAGAGAATAACCAGTAGGGTTGTTGGGGAAGTTGAGCACCAGCACGGCTTTCCCCTTCTCATCGAGCGCTTTTCCAACTTCAGAAGCCATGGCGGGAATGTTGAAGCCTCCTCCTTCGTCGAAAAAGGGAAAAGTCAAAATATTTGCCCCTCGTCTCACGCCAAATACAAGATTATAGTTCTCCCAGTATTTGTCCGGGATGATGAGAGCATCACCTTCATCCAGGAAAAGGTCTCCAACGATGCTCAAACCATGAGTTATCCCACTTGTAACGATGGGAAGACTCAGCTTTTTTCCGGCAAGAGAGGGGTTCTTCTTAAGCATATCCGAAAGCCACCTGTGCCTGAGCTGGACGTTTCCCGTGGCTGGGGCGTAGTCAAGCGCTTCATCGGGGGGAAGTTTTCCCAGCAAATCCATCACTGCGGGAAGGTACATCGCCTCGCCTTTTGAACGAGCTATTCCTATGGTGGCGTTGTACCTGTGAGCTCCCTGGCGGACTTCCGCGGTCTGCGCAAGAATGCCCCTCGGAAAATATAGATCCTTTCCAAGAGAAGAGAGGGCGGAGTAAAGCGCTGGGTTTTCACCCTCCAATACCTCGTTTAGCTCTTTCGCCAGCGGGTTCAAATCTCTTCCCTTCTTTCTTTCCAACAAAAAAACAAAAGCCTGAAAGCAAATTCTAAAGGAACCGCCAAGTATTTTTCCACCTTCCCCACCATTGAGGCGGATAAAGAGGAAAGCAAAAAGCTATGAGGAGTTTGAGGCAAAAGAGTATCATTACTTAAAAGGGGAAATGTGAAAATTTACTCTATAGCAAATTTGGGGGTAAAAATGGATATCACGCCAGGGGAAACCGAAGAAATCGTGAAACAAGATAGCCCGAGAATCAAGAGGCTCAAAGAAAGGCTTCTTACCGCTCCTTACGAAATATGCCTGGAGAGAGCAAAACATTTCACTAAAGTTTATAAGGAAACCGAGGGAATGAACTCCGCGCTTCGCAACGCGCTTGCCCTAAAAGCCACGCTCGAAAATCAGCCGGTCCACATATATGAAGATGAATGGATAGTAGGAAATAAAACCGATAAATTTCTCTCACCAGTGATAGCCCCAGAGAGGGGGGACTCGCTCAGAGAGCTCGAGCTTGACCTGGATATCCTCTCCCAAAAGCAAAAGCCATTCCACATGAGCCCTCAGGACAAAAAAATGTTCCTGGAAGAAATTATTCCTTATTGGGAGGGAAAGTCAGTCCGCGACCGCAAAGCGGAATACTGGCTGAAATCCGGGATAATCGAACCCGTAAGAGGTAACCCGATTCGCACCGTAAGGCAAATCGCCGACATCGTAAAGTTCGCGAAACACACGGACCCCGCGAGTCTCAAACTCATCGCCGGGATAAGGGAAGGTCAAAAAAGCGACCCAAAGAGAGCCCTTCTCGCCTGGAAAATAAGGGACGAGGTCTCCAAGAACAATCCAAACATGGCGGTCTATTGCTATGACGTCCAGGGTCACCTCCACCTTGGAGTAGACAAAGTCGTGAACGAGGGATTCGAGGGGATAGCGGAGAGAGCCAAAAAGCGACTCGCCCAGCTCGACCGAGGAGACTCCGACTTTCAGGAAAAAGAAGCCTTTCTGAAATCAGTAATAATAAGCATGGAAGCGGCGTGCACTTACGCCGAGCGGACCAGAAAACTCGCCGAAGAAATGGCGGAGAAGGCAAAAGACCCCCAGGAAGTCGAGCGACTGAGAGGTATAGCCAAGAGCTTGAGCCATGCCCCTGCCCGCGGAGCGAGAAATTTCAGAGAGGCGGTGCAGTCCACTTGGTTCGCCCTCTTGATTGGAGAAATTCAATATGGAATGCACGATGTGCTTGGAATAGGAAGGG
>JAQURN010000040.1 GCA_028715585.1 Actinomycetota bacterium
TGACACTGTCCAGGTTGCGAAAGATGAAGGAGCGGATGTTTACTTCGACGACGAGATATTGCCTGAAACCGTCCCCGCGCGTGGAAAAGGAGAAGCCCTCTGGAAGAGCCTTTTCGTCTTGAAGGGGGACATTATTGCCTGGATTGATTCGGACATCGCGAATATGCATCCCCGCTTTGTCTATGGCATCATCGGTCCCCTATTGATTGACCCAGAGATAAAGTACGTAAAGGGATTCTACAGAAGGCCAATTCAGGGCGCTGGAGGCATTTATCCTACCGGCGGAGGAAGGGTAACCGAACTCGTGGTCCGCCCTCTATTGAATCTCTTTTACCCCGACTTGAGCGCGGTAATTCAACCCCTCTCCGGCGAATACGCGGGGAGGAGGTCTTTGCTGGAAAGCATTCCTTTCCTCACGGGATATGGGGTCGAGAGCGGGCTCTTGCTCGATACCTACGGGCTTTGCGGGCTCGATGCCATTGCTCAGGTTGATCTTGAAGTTCGCGAACATGCAAATCAGCCCCTTTCGTCGCTTTCCAGGATGTCATTTGAGGTCATGCAAGCTGTGTTCATGAGGCTCGAGCGTGATGGGAAGGTGAAGCTCATAGAGAAACCCTCATTCGACTACACCACTTTTGGGATTGAAGAAGGCGGTTATGTGAGCGAGTCGCAGACCATCGAGGTCATAGAGAGACCGCCAATGAGAATGGTTGAAGAATATCGGAAAGCCCGCCTTCTACCCGATTGACTCACCGGGGTTTTTTGAAATCGATACACGGTTCAAGTCGCCCGGAGCTGGGGATTTTCAAGGAAGCGGAAATGGAAAAGAAAAAAAGAAACAGATTTCTAGCTTTTTTGCTTTCCCCTATCGAAAGCGACGAGCCACCTCTGTTGGCAAATAGAGGCGATTGGCTTGCGGCGTTAGGAACCATTGTTTTTGCGGTGTCAGTATTTTCTCTTCCCTGGCTCATGGTTGGAGTTAAGTCGCCCGATTTTGGGTTCATAGAGAAACCGTATGGGTTGTTTGCAAGTCCGTGGGCATGGGTGCTAGTAGCATGGTTTGTTGCCATCTTTGCCGGTTTTTGGTTTGTGCAAACAAAAGGGATAATCTCGCTTTCCGCTGGAATTTTTTGCCTTCTCTTCAATGTCGCTTTCTACTTTGGGGGCCGTTACAAGGTAAGCATGATTGTGGGCGACATTGTTTCCCTTGCCAGGGCCATTCCCCTTGTAGGGGGAGAGGTGTCAGGATTGGGGATGGTCAGTGTGAAGCTCACCGTTGGTTATTTCGTGATGATTGGGGCAGGAATTCTCTTGGTTGTCGGCGGGTTGTTCCGCCTGCTTGGCTGGGGGGAAGCTAAGGAACTACCAGAGGAGTGAAAGATACCTGGTTGGTTTTTGAGGAATGGGTGAGAGAGTGATGGACATCGAAAAGGTAATGAGAGCTAAGGGAATCGAGGCAAACATCGACTGGCTCGAACGGAATCTTGGCTCGGTGAGGGTCATCTATAGCGATATGGATGGAACGATGCTGGGTCCGATTGGATGCTTTTTCCGGGACAGCGATTTCGAACTCACACTCCGTCCGGCCAGTGCTCTTCTGGAGGCATTGAGAAGAGAAGTGGATATAATGCTGGTTTCTGGCAGGCACAAATCTCAGCTCAGGGAGTCCGCTAGAATCCTCGGCTTGAGAAATTACATCGCCGAGTTGGGGACCGAACTCGTGTATGACATGGGGCGGGAAGTCTTGGTGAACCTCGGGGAGTTCCACGTGGAGGGCGAATCTGTTTACGAGGCGATTGTCGCTACTGGAGTGGTTGATTTTCTGCTCGAACATTATCCAAAAAGGTTAGAAATGCACACTCCCTGGTCCGAAGAAAGAGAATGCACACCGCTCTTCAGGGGAAATGTTGATGTTGAAGAAGCGCGAAAACTTCTCGAAGAGCATGGCTATAAGGAGTTCTATCTTGCTGACAATGGAGTGATACCCAGGAAAAGCCCCACACTGGATGTTTCCGAGACGCGGGCTTATCACCTGATTCCGAAGGGGGTAAGCAAAGATAAAGCCGTAAGGCAAGACCAGGAACACCGCTCGATTTTAAGGGACGAGACCGTCGCGGTGGGGGATGCCGAAGCCGACCTCCCCTTCGCCGAGGCAGTTGGTGCCTTTTTTATCGTTAGGAATGGATTGGAAGCGAATCCCCACCTGGCGGACCAAATCATGGATGCTGACAACATCTTCGTCACCGAAGGTCGCATGGGAATTGGTTGGGCAGAGGTGGTGGAAACCATTCTTGCGCTTTCTTAAGCTTACTAAAAGAGCCTTGCGTTTTTTGGAATCCACGCGCTCGTGAGGGTGAAGAGGCGGAACCCGAGGCTCTCGATATACTTTTTTCCCTCCAGACGGTCCATCCAGTTTTGGCTGATTCCGCTCGCTCCGTTGAAGGAGCCACTTATCGCCCCAGCCATTGACGCGATGGAGGATGCCGCTCCACCTGAGTTAATCGCTGAGAGAACAGTTTTTGAGAAGTCATATGGATTTTCCAGGAAAGCGTAGATTGCCGCCGGCACAGCATCGGTGGAGTCATTGGTGCGTTCCTGGTATCTGTAACTCTCGCTGGGCGATTTCAAAAGCTCCTCTAATGCTTTAATCTTGTGAGCCATTTCACTGCTTGTCTCTTCGACAAAGCCACAAATTTCTCCCACAAACTTTTCGCTTTTCAGGTTTCCCTCATCCGCTATTCCGATTGCCACCGCCAGGGCTATCGCCATGGAACCCGCAATCGCGCATGGGTCAGTGTGGGTTATCATTGCCTGGCTCACTGAAGCCCGTTTGAGTTTTGCCCACTGGTCGAAGTACCGTAAACCGACTGGACTCGCGCGGGAAGCCGCTGCGGCGCTCCTCGAGCGGACGCCGCTCTTAAGAGGATCGGAGCCGCGGTAGATTTTTCTCAAGACCTCCGCGCAGGCGGCATCGGGGTTTTTGGCTTCTTTTATCCCCTCATCCGACCTCCCCATCCACAAGGCAAGTTTGTTTGCTGTGTGCAGGGGGTCGAAACGCCCGTACTCGATTATCGATTGGGCAATAACAACAGTCATCTGGGTGTCATCGCTTATACTTCCAGCTGGAAAATTTCCATCAACGAAGTCGGCTACGGTGCCGAACTTCTTCGATATCTCATCCGCGGGAAGCCCCTCCACGGGTGCCCCAAGCGCATCGCCTACAGCGCATCCAAGAAGGGCGCCTTTAAACTTGTCGAGAAGTGAATCATACTCGCTCAACTTATCCCTTTCTTACCTTGAGTGGATTACTATCGATTTGGATTATACTTTAAGGTAGAGGAGAATCGAGTTGAGTTTTAACTGAATCGAATCTTGCGCGCCCATCTATCGGCAGCAGATCAGGCGCCTCTTTTGTCGGATAATGAAAACATTTCTGAGAGGAGGAAGTTATGGAAGAAGAGAGAGAGTATGGTACCTATCGGTATAGGTGGGTGGTGCTTGCGGTGTACATGTTGGTGGCTGCAATCACGCAGCTCATGTGGCTCAACTATGCGCCTATAACTAGCCAGACCGAAGCTCTCATGGGCGTGAGTGAGTTTAAGGTGGTGCTACTGGCGACAATGTTTCCCCTTGTCTATGTAGTTGTGTCCATACCAGCCGGATTTATTATCGACCGCAAGGGTTTTCGCTATGCGGTGATGATCGGCTCTTTCCTTACCGCTGCCTTCTCTTTCCTTCGTCTCTTTGCCGATAACTATGTTCTAGTCCTCATCGGAATGATTGGTATATCAGTCGGACAACCTTTCGTACTCAACAGCATTACCAAGCTGGTCAGCACATGGTTCCCCAGCGAAGAATCCGCCTTAGCCAGCGGCTTGGGTACTCTTTCTCTCTTCGTGGGAATGATAGTAGCTTTGGCAGTAACACCAGGTTTGCTCAAAGGGTTCGGGGAAAACAATTTGAGCTCACTGCGTTGGATTGTGCTCATTTACAGCCTGGTAGCCCTCTTGGGGTTTATCCTCTTTGCAATCCTTGGTAAGGCCAAGCCACCCAAGCCGCCAAAGCGCACTGAAGAGGCGGCGCTTGGTGAGGAGGTAGCTGTCGATATGAAGGGCCTGCGTTCCATTTTTGGCCTCCACAACTTTCGTATGCTTTGCGTGATAATTTTTATCGGCAATGGTTCCTTTGTTGCTCTTATGCAGCTCATCGAAAAAATAATGGAGCCCAAAGGTATCGGAACTGTCACCGCGGGAAATATCGGAGCGGTTATGGTTGGAGCCGGGGTGGTTGGTTGCATCGTGCTTCCCGCGCTGTCTGACAAGCTCATGCGGCGCAAGCCTTTCCTTATTCTGGCAGCTTCTATAGCCGCGATTACCCTTTTCTTGGTAGGTATTCTCAAGAGTGCTACACTCAACTTCATCGTGGGAGGCATCCTTGGTTTCTTCCTCCTAAGCGCTTTGCCTGTACTTCTTGCCTTTGCGGAGGAGACCACCGGGGCACGCCTCACAGGGGTTGCGACCAGCATCCTCTTACTCTTGGGTAATGCTGGAGGCGTGGTTTTGACCCTAGCCGTGGAGGGTATCAAGTCGGCGACGGGTGGTAAGGATTTCTTGTGGGGATTGGTTGTTCTAGCAGCGCTTTTCGTGGTGGCTTTCTTTTTTGCCTTGCGTATCAGGGAGGAACACCCTATATCCCGGGTTGGCGCGGAAGAATAGAAGGCTTCCTTTATTTGCTTGCGCGAATAGTCTCTAGCGAAAAAAACATCTTCTGGTATGGTTAGCAAAGAAAACGTTTCCTTAGCCGAGAAAAAATACGGAATTCCTGCCGAGCGGAGGATGCGCTTCGAAATAAACTCCCCGGAATATGAGATGGTTGCTCAATCCATGGTTGGCGGGCGGTCCGAGGACGTGACCATCTTTATAAAGTCTATGAACAATCCCGATGAGATAGCGGTCATAAGGAAGCCCTTTTTGTCACCTGGCATTTACAGGGCTCCAAGTGGCGGTCCTCTTACTGGAGAGGCGCTCGAGGAAAGCGCAAAGAGAGAAGCTAGGGAGGAGACGGGGCTAGAAATCGAGATAAAACGTTATTTGGCGCGAATTGATGTTACTTTCACGTGCGGCGAGAAGCCTCCTATCGAATGGACATCGCATGTTTTCGAGGCTCTCCAGACGGCTGGAGAGATTGGTCCAATTGACGTGCATGAAATAGAGGAGGCAAAGTGGATGAGCCTTAAAGAGCTTGGTTCTAGCGTCAAGAAGCTGATGCTCGAAAGCGGTTCCGGGCTCCTGTGCTACCGTGTGGCGCTGACTGATTTTACCGTTGCTCAGATGAAGAGCCCTAGCAGTGCCTCTTAATTTGGGGGAACAACCTCATCCCATAGCTATCTTTTTTTGTAATCGGGACAGGATGTGGCATTCGGCCTCTGTGGATTATGGCACGCCGAGTCATAATCGTATTTGCACGTATCACAGAGCAACTTTTGGATTCCCATTTTCTTTTTTAGCCTGAGCCAGAATCCTTCGGATTTTTTCATCGCGCCAATTATAAACTAAGGTAGGACTCGGGTTGACTTTTATTTATGTGGTTCCCCTATGCTAATCTTTATTGAAGGCGTCAAGGTGAAGTGTAGGAGTCGGTAATCTTGGAAGATATCAAAGGCATATTTTTCGACGTTGGAAATACTCTTCTCGAGCCGTACCCCTCTTTCGAGGCGGTTTGCGTCGAGATTCTCGGCGGCTTTGGACATGACATTTCCGAAGAAGCCATTCGGCTTGGTTCAGTGGTTGCTGATCGGTACTACGATGAGAGATATCGCGCCGATGACAGTTTCTGGACTAGCGAAGAGGCGGCTAGAGAGATGTGGTGCGAAATGTACTGCCGGATGCTGAAGGAAATGGGTGTAGATGGGGACCGAAAGCTCATCGGAGAGACAATATACGAGGAGTTTGGAAATGGTCGAAGGTGGAAGCCATATCCAGATGTCATCCCCGTTTTTGAAGAGCTCAAAGGCAGAGGGTTGAAGTTGGGAATCATCTCCAATTGGGATTCGCGGTTAGAGAAGATATGTTTCGATATAGGACTTTATCGTTACCTACAGGCAATCTTGTCATCTGCCGTCATAGGTTTGAGAAAACCCGACCCCGTAATTTTCGAAGAAGGGCTTTCTAGGCTTTCCATCCAAGCATCGCGGGCGCTTCACGTAGGGGACCATTATTATGCGGACATTCTCGGAGCGCGGAGTGCAGGGATTCAAGGAGTGCTGATTGACAGGTTTGGAGGGGAAGAAAAAGCTGACGTGCCAACCATCCACGATCTTTACGGCCTTCTCGAGGTTCTGGCTATCTAAATCATTCGAATGTGTGGCCAACTAGGCAGAGGGCGTTTTTTCCCAGTATCGCATCCAGGTTCTCCGGCGAAATTTGGGCGTCTTTTATCTCGTCCAGGTGCCTCTTGATGCGAAGAAGGGGAAAATCGGTGCCAAAAACGATGCGCCCTGGTCCGGCTATCTGGAGAGCTATTCTGTATATCCGCGAATCGTAGAGAAAAGGCGAAGCCGCCGTGTCGTAATACACGGATGACGTCAACCTGGCTACCTCCGGCATTAACTCGTAGAAGAACAAGCCTCCTCCCCAGTGGGCAAGCACTGTCTTTGTCTCTGGAAATTTTTCCAGGTAGCGATAAGCCTTCTTGGGAGTGGTGGGGGTCTTGCCTGAGTAGCTATGACCCACTTCTTCGTTCACGTGTAGGAGGAGAAAGCTATCCGCTTCTTGCACAGCTCGCACTATCAATCCCATCGTTTGCTCGTCATCTATTTCAAACCCCTGTGCCTCTGGGGAGATTTCCCCCACGCCTTTGAGCCCTTCCCCGAAACACCTCTCGAGCTCCCGTTCGCATGCTTTGCCCGCGAGGGGATGGACGATGGCGAGACAGAATAGCCTTTCCGGATAAGCTTTTTGTGCCTCTATCATGTAGTCATTGTGCGCTCGACATAGATCAAGACTTCGCCAGGGGAAGCCACATACGATTGCTTTGTTGACTCCCGATTTATCCATTTCCTGGATGAGCTCCTGGTAGGTTACCATCCGGGATTTGGGGTTCTCATAGATATAAGCGAAAGACGGATCACGTTTCGAATAAAGGCCCCTTCTTTCAATGACTTCTGGCGGAAAAATATGAGTATGCGCGTCAACTATCAATTCAGTTTCCTCTCCTCGAACCTCAAGGGATGCGCAAGGATAGTAGCATATTTGGACGGAGAGCGATTGGCGCTCCTGACAATTACCTTTTGCTCTTCGATATACTTAAACTATAAAGCGCGAATCTTGCCTACTAAATCGGCCGAGCTGTTTAGCATGGGTGAAATTTAGAGTGGTATCTAAGAGAGGGGTGGAAGATGGGAGATTTTGACGTCATCTTTGAGCCGGTAACTATTGGTTCCGTGAAGGTCAAAAACAAAATTATAATGCCAGCGATGCACATTGGGATGGCGGAAGGCGGTTTCTTAACCGAGCAATTTATGGGGTTCTATGAAGAAAGAGCGGCAGCTAATCCCGGACCAGGTCTCATAATAATCGGTGGGTGCTATGTCGAGAAAAGGGGCATGGGAGCGCCCAACTTTGTTGGGCTTGACGATGACAAGTTTATCGGCGGCTTACGGAAGTTCACTTCCGTGGTGCATGCCTCTGGTACGCTCACTGCTGCCCAACTTTACCATGGCGGGCGTTACTGCCACAGCCAGGTGATAGGCGAGCAAGCGGTTTCGGCTTCGGCAGTGCCTTCGAGGTTTACCGGAGAGACCCCCAGGGCGCTTACTGAAGAAGAGATAAATCAGACGGAGGAGAACTTCGCTGCCGCGGCTAGACGCGCAAAGGAAGCTGGATTTGACGCCGTGGAGCTGATTAGCTCCGCGGGTTATCTTATCAACCAGTTTCTTTCACCCCTTACCAACAAGAGAACCGACCGCTACGGTGGCGACATCCACGGCAGGATGACTTTCCTCCTCGAGACTATCAGGGCAGTGAGGGGCGCGGTGGGAGAAGACTTTCCGCTCATACTAAGACTTTCCGGCTCTGATTTCATGGAGGGCGGGCACACTCTAAGGGAATCAAAGGTGGTGGCGAGAGAGGCGGAGAAAGCGGGAGTGAATCTCATAAATGTCACTGGTGGTTGGCATGAGGCCAGGGTGCCTCAGATTACCATGAATGTTCCAAGGGGGGCTTATGTTTATCTAGCGGAGGGCATAAAAGAAGCAGTGGAAGGCATTCCGGTGGCTTGCTGTAACCGCATAAATGACCCCTGTATCGCTCGGGAAGTGCTCGAGGAGGGTCGCTCCGACATGGTTTCGATGGGTCGTGCCTTCATTGCGGATCCCCTTTTCCTCCGCAAGACATATGAGGGGAGAAGCGAGGACATAAGGAAGTGTATAGCATGTAACCAGGGCTGTTTTGACCACGTTTTCATGTTGAAGCCCATTACTTGCCTTGTGAACCCCAGAGTGGGGAGAGAGAAAGAGACGAAGCTTGAGCCGGCTGCGAAGAGGAAAACGGTAATGGTAGCTGGAGGTGGAGTGGCGGGGATGGAGGCGTCTTGGGTTGCCGCCCATAGGGGTCACAGGGTATCGCTTCACGAGAGCTCGAGCGAGCTCGGTGGGCAAGTGCTCCTTGCTTCCGCGCCGCCTGGCAGGGAGGAATTTGGAGAACTGGTTCGCTACCTTAAAAGGCAGGTTGGAAAGAAGAGCGTGGAGACAAAGACAGAGAGCACTGTAACCATTGAGCTAATCGAAGGGGTGAAACCCGATGTCCTCATTCTCGCTACCGGTGCCAGGCAGATAGTTCCAGCTATCCCCGGAATAGATTCCCCAGAAGTCTTGTATGCCTGGGATGTCCTTGCTGGGAAGGCGGAAACAGGAGAGAAGGTTTTGATGGTGGGAGGAGGAGCCGTAGGAGTCGAGACTGCGATGTTCCTCGCGGAGAGAGGAAAGAAGGTCAGAGTGCTGGAGATGACGGATAGGTGCGCTTCGGACGTGGGGTTATCCACTCGCTGGACCATCCTCCAGGACGCTAGAAGACTCGGGGTCGAAATGTTCACTAACTGTACGGTAAAGGCGATAAAGAAAGGGAATATCATTGCCCTTGTAGAGGGGGAAGAAAAGGAATTTAAGGGGGATACGGTTGTGGTGGCGGTTGGTTCGAAACCTAGGGATGAACTCGAAAAAGCGATTGCTGCCTGTTCCCACCAGCCCCAGGTAATAAAGATAGGTGATTGCTCCAAGCCAAGAAAGGCGATGGAAGCGATGCACGAGGGATTTGAAGCTGGATTGAAACTTTGACCCTGGAACGTGGTGTTATGGTAGAGCGCAAAAGTAAAAGGCGTCCAGGCTGGGATGAATATTTTATGGGAATCGCCAGGGTTGTTGCCACGAGATCGACTTGCCTGCGCAGGCAGGTTGGGGCAGTGATTGTGAAGGACAAGAGGATACTCTCCACCGGATACAACGGAGCTCCGGCTGGTCTTGCTCACTGCGAGGAAGTGGGATGTCTAAGGGAGAAAATGAAGGTGCCCTCAGGTAGTAGTCATGAATTCTGTCGTGGAATTCATGCCGAGCAGAACGCAATCATACAGGCTGCGCTTCACGGGGTTTCGATATCTGGGGGAGTCGTGTACACCACCCACGAACCTTGTGTGCTTTGTACCAAGATGCTCATCAATGCCGGCATAGAAGGCATATATTACCTGGAGCCATATCCTGATACGCTTGCCAGGGAAATGATAAAGGAGGCAGGTATCTTTTCGAAACAGATGGAAATGGATGGCTCTAGTGCAACCGGTGGTTCGCTGGGGTTTTAGGCTTTGAACGGTACGTGACAATGTTGACGCATCTCATTGTTTTTGGAATAGCCCTTTTTTCTACACTTGTGATGACGCCAGTTGTGAGAGTTTTGGCTAATCGCTTCAAG
>JAQURN010000041.1 GCA_028715585.1 Actinomycetota bacterium
GCGCCAATCGAGTACGGCTCGGGCAGTTTTAACCTGACACTGCTTCTCCCCAGCACTCGCCCAATCTATCGAGTATAACCTCGCCGCTTATTTTGCTCACTGAGAAGTAAGCGCTTCCCATCTCCCGTGCTATCTTCCTCGCGGGACTCAGTATCTTGGGGCCTCCGTGACCGGAGGAATTTCCCGCGCTATCGAAAACCAGCGATTTTATCTCCTTTTCCCTTATCTCCTTCGCAACATTCAACGCTTCCCTAAATGGGTCCCCTCCGCTCATGGGCACATTTCCCTCACCATCGGAAATAAGAATGAGATAGGGCTCCGGTTTCGGCTCCCTCCGAAGTTCGCGCAGGAGGACGTCATATCCGAGGGCAAGCCCCTGGGAAAGCGGAGTGGCGCCTCCAGGGGTAAGCTCGTTCAGTATCTTTTGGGCAAGAAGACGGCTTGACGTAGGGCTCATAGCGAGCTCGGCGCCCTTGTCCTTGAATATCACCATTCCCACGCGATCTCTTTTCTTGTAAGCATCCTCTAAAAGAGCCATTATTGCCTGGTGGGAGGCAGCGATTCTCGCGCGAGCGCCCATTGACGCACTGGCATCAACAACAAAGACTATGGATGACCCAACTTTCCTCCTTCTCACCTTTACGCGCAAATCATCAGCTTCAATTTCTGGCTTAGGCTTCCCTGAGGAGGCTCTGAAAGCCATGGCTCTTATTGTGGCGTCAATTGCGATGTTAGAGGCTTGCTTCCCTTCTTTGTCGCGTTTGGGGGCACTCCGGTAATACCTCCCTCTAGTGCCGACCTCGCTTATCGTTTCCCTCCGTCCATTTAGCCGAGCATTTGGCTTTCCCCTGGGAAGCTTGAGTTTCTCTAGGTTCTTTTGGACTTCCTCCTCGGCATCCCCGAATTTCACGCTTACACCTTGAATCTCATTATCAACTTCACACTTTCCCCGCTCCTCGGTCGGACTAGAACCATGTCCATTTCCCACGGCTGCCAGGTAAGGCTTGGGGCGAGAATCTCCTTCCAGGGTTTCCTTACCCTGAAAAAGGTGCTGAATTTTACCTTTCCGATGATTCAACGCAAGTGGCGCGGCTCTCAACAAGTGGGCTTCTTCAACCTCAGTCGCACCTTCCAATGCTGCAATGGCTCTTGCGGCGCCTAAAATTGCCATATCCGCTCTGTGACCTTCCGCCCCGGAGTCGCTAACGATGGCGGCGGTTTGACCGTAAACGTGGTCGCTCACAGCCACATTCGGGCAGAGTAACTTTGCCTCACTTACCCTCGCTCTTAACTCTTCTTTAGCCTCTTCCCACTTGGCAATGAATTCGTAAGGGTTCATGCGGAACCCTTCGTTTCGTTTCAGTATCTCTGCCCGGGCTGAAAGTGGGGGGTCCAACTCCACCTCCGCGCACAATCCAAATCTGTCCTCCAGCTGAGGCCGGAGATCTCCCTCCTCGGGATTCATAGTTCCAACGAGAATAAACTTTGCTCTATGACTAAAGGAGACCCCTTCTCGCTCGACGATGTTCACGCCGGAGGCGGATGAGTCGAGAAGTATGTCCACGATATAGTCCTCGAGTAGATTTACTTCGTCGATATAAAGAATCGACCTGTTAGCCCGAGCTAGTATTCCTGGCTGGAAGGATTTCTCTCCCTCTTTGAGCGCTTTTTGGATATCAAGCGTGCCGACTACCATCTCCTCGGTAGCGTTCAAGGGTAAATCAATTATCGGAATCCTTCTTCTGGTCGAGGAAAGATACCCCTCAGACTCTAGCTTTTCCTTGCAGTAGCTACAGAGCAACTCCGCGTCCGAGGGGTCACACGAAAATGGGCACCCCTCTACCACTTCCTGATCTGGCAGAAGCTCCGCAATGCCTCTCGCGAGGGTGGATTTGGCAGTCCCTCTCGGGCCTCTTATGAGAACACCGTTAACCTCTTGGCTGATAGCGTTGACAAGAAGGGCGAGTTTTACATCCTCTTGTCCCACCACGGCGGGGAAAGGAAAAACAGGAATTTGCATGCCTACATTTCACCTCGGCAACGGGCTATGAACGCGCCATTCCTCTGTGCCCAGATAATTTTTCCTAATGCTCACGGTATTTCTAAGCTTTATCTCGATATATTGTTCACCTTGAGCAATCGGGTTCCCTTCAACCTTCCGGGATGCGGGTTGCCCCAGAAATTGCGCAAAAGGTCATAAAATGTGATAGTCGAAGTAATCAGTGGCATTCCCTTTTGAGCTTTAAGCTCATAGGAAAAAAAATCTGGGAGCGTAGCGACGCCTCGAGAATCGCGGCTTCACTTACTTCAGGATTTCTTAATATCATAAAGGCTTCCAGGAACTTGTTTGGAGAATGGGGGCAATGCATTTGCATTTCGTGGATTGCAAATATACAATAACTAACTTTGGAAACGTTAACATTGAAAAGGTAACCGAGAAAGGGGGTTGGTTTTGCCGAAAGGTACAAGAAAAATCTCGGTTTTCATAAATATAGTGCTCATATTAGCCCTTTCTTTTTGCTTCTCCTCTCCTGGAGCAATAGCGGAGCCGCTCGAACAGCAAAAAGCTGAGGCTGAGCGTGAAGTGCAAGCCATCCAAGAGAAACTCGAGGATGCCGTCGAAAAGTATAACTATGCCTGCTATCGCCTGGAGCAGACGCAAGCCCAAATAACCAGCACGGAGGCGGAACTTGTCACAGTAAGGGCAGACCTGGAGAAGAAGAAAGAGCGTCTCAACAAGCGCGCGCGCGCTCTCTATATGACCTCAGGGAGCAGCTTCCTGAATGTTATCGTCAGCGCCGAAGACGTCAACGAACTGTTGGTCGGCCTGGATATGGCAAAGAAGATTGGCCAGAAGGACGCTGAGCTCGTGCAGGGCGTGAAGGCTACAAAGTCTGAGCTTGAGTCCAAAAAAGAACTGCTCGAGAAAACCAAAGCTGAGCAGAGCGCCGCAAAGTCCGAAATGGCAAGCGCGAAAAGCGCCGTGGAGAGCCAACTTTCCGGTGCCAAAGGCAAGCTCACGGGAATTGAAAATCAAATCAGGGAAGCAATGGCCCAAAGAGCAGCTGAAGCCGCCAGGGCTAGCGCGGCGCCGAGGTCTCAACCGAGCGGGAGAAAAACCGTTGACCCAGTCACATCCAGAAAGACTCCCCCAGGGAAGCCTCATGGAGGCGTGGTTGGGGTTGCCTACTCCCAGCTCGGAAAACCATATGTTTTTGGCGCTGCGGGTCCTAATTCTTTTGATTGCTCGGGGCTTGTCCAATATTGCTACAGGGTGGGAGCCGGGATAAGTCTTCCCCATAGTGCCTATGCTCAATCCCATTGCGGCTCAAGAGTCAGCGTTGGCGAGCTGCAGCCAGGAGACATAGTAGGTTTCAGGGGATGGGGGCACGTGGGAATCTACGTGGGAGGCGGCAAGTATATCCACGCTCCTCATAGTGGTGACGTGGTAAAGGTGGCATCGCTTTCAGCTCGAGGAGACTTTGCTGGGGCAGTAAGACCCTAGAGCCGGCGGAGCAGCCCCACGCCATGAAAGAGAAAAACAAAGTGTCGGCTAATATCGCTCTCTTCTATGATCCTATCTTCGAAAGGCATTCCACGGGCTTTGGACACCCTGAAAAGGCAGAAAGGCTCTCGGTTTCCCTGAAGGCTCTCGAGGAAACCGAACTTCTTAGGAGTGTAGAACAACGCTCTCCCAGAAGGGCCGAGATCGAGGAAATCGAGCTCGTTCATCCGCTATCGTACATAGACAGGATAAAGAGCATGTCCGCAGCCGGCGGTGGGTATCTCGATCTCGACACCGCTGTTTCCACAGACACCTATGAAGCGGCGCTCAAAGCAGCGGGCGCTGTCATCGAAAGCGTAGAGGGCTGCTTCAAATCTGATTTCAAATACTCGTTCTGCATGGTCCGCCCACCCGGTCACCATGCCTTATCCAAAAGAGGTATGGGCTTCTGCATCTTTAACAACGTTGCAATAGGCGCACGCTTTGCCCTTGAAAGCGGCAAGGCAAACAAAGTCTTGGTAGTCGATTGGGACGCACATCATGGAAACGGAACGCAGGATATCTTCTATGAAGACCCCAGAGTACTTTATACATCGATTCATCAATATCCCTTTTACCCCGGAACCGGCTCCCAAGAAGAGACTGGTCAGGGGGCGGGTCGAGGTTACACCATAAACCTTCCGTTCCCCGCGGGGACCGGGGAAGCGCACTACATAGAGGCATTCGAGCGGGTAATAATCCCCGCTGGACGGCGTTTCAACCCTGACATCTTATTCGTTTCAGCAGGTTATGACAGTCATTACGCAGACCTACTGTGCTCGATGCGCCTCGTAGATTCTTCCTTTAGCAAAATGACCAAAATGCTTGCGTCATTGGCAAGAGAATATTCGAGTGATAGACTAATAATTGTCTTGGAGGGAGGCTATAACCTCGATGCCATGGCTCATAGCGTCGTTCAAACCATTGGGGCCTTGGCAAACAGGAACATCCCTTCTTGGGATAGGAAACCCCTTGGAAGTGCGCATTCTGAATTAGCGTCGCAGGTTATAAACAAGGCGGTTTCCCAGCAAGGAATTCTATGATTGGATTCTCCGATTTGGCAGGTGATTAGCTATGGAAACGTCGGGTATCAAGGACATCTTGACCGAGTCGGTAAAACAAAAGGCTTCTGATATACACCTCAAAGCTGGAAGCCGTCCATATCTCCGGGTGGATGGCACCCTTTATGAGACCGAATTTCCCAAGCTCTCGCCAGCCGATGTGGTGGAAATTGCTTTCTCGTTGATGGACGAGAAGCAGGCACGCGCGTTCCACGAGACCAACGAAGCAGACTTTGCTTACAGCGTCACCGGTCTTGGAAGGTTCAGGGCGAACATATTCAAACAGAGAGGCACGGTGGGAATCTCTATCAGAAGGGTTCTGACAAGGGCAATCCCAACTTTTGAAGAGCTCGGTCTCCCTCCGGTCCTCGAGCGACTCGCCGATGAGGCGAGAGGGCTCGTCCTGGTGACAGGCCCAACGGGGAGCGGCAAGACTACAACACTGGCAGCTATTGTTGACTGGCTCAATGAGAACAAGAGGATGAATATCGTCACCATCGAGGACCCAATCGAGATACTCCATATTGACAAAAAGTGCCTAATCCACCAGAGGGAGATAGGAAGCGACACCGATTCCTACGGCGAGGCGTTGCGGCACATCACTAGGCAGGATCCAGACGTCATACTGATTGGCGAAATGAGGGATGTCGAAACGGTTACCTCCGCCATGAACGTTGCCATGACGGGGCACCTTGTGCTTTCCACCTTCCATACTCAGGACACCACGGAGACGGTAAACCGAATCATAGACTTCTTTCCACCAACACAACAGAAACAGGTGAGAATTACAATGGCGAGTGTGCTTGCGGGAGTGGTCAGCCAGCTACTCCTCCCGCGCGTCGATGGATTGGGAAGGGTGCCCGCGGTGGAGGTCATGGTAATGAATGGAAGACTTGCCGAGTGTCTTCTAAATGAAGAGCCCGCCGCGGTGATGCGTGAGGTAATCGCCGATGGAGAATTTTATGGGATGCAAACTTTCAACCAGTCCCTGGTTTCCCTATACGCGGACGGGGTAATTGACTTCCACACTGCCTTTAAGGCATCTAACGAGCCTCACGACTTCATCCTGTCGGCAAAACAAATGGGGCTACCGGTCGAAGAAACCCTGGCAATCCGATAGTGCGCCATCTATGCGTCCGGGTGCGCTCTTCTGAGTGGCCGCTCTTTGGTTTCGCAAAATGCAACTACTCTGTTCTTCCCGCTTTCCTTTGCGACGTATAATGCCGCGTCAGCGGAAGCGATAATCCCCGACTTTTCCTCGCTGTCGTCAGGAAATGAGGCAATACCCAAACTCAGGGTCACCTTGAGGGGCTTCCTGAGCGATTTGGCTTTTATCGTAAGAGATTCAATCGCCGTTCTTATCCTCTCCGCGACGTCAACAGCCTCGACCCAGCCTGTCTCGGGAAGAAGCACACAAAATTCCTCCCCTCCATACCGGTAAACCCTATCCGCCTCCCTCCTGGAGCCCTCTATCGCCTCTGCCACTCGGCGGAGGACCTCGTCACCCAGGGGATGCCCATAAAGGTCATTGAATTTCTTGAAATCGTCTATGTCCGCCATTATGAACGAGAAGGGGTGATTATAGCGCTTCGACCTTACCACCTCCCCCTGGAGGTCCCTCTCAAGTTTTCGATAGTTGTAAAGTCCAGTAAGCGAATCGGTTATGGCAAGCATGCTCACCTGCTCGAAAAGCGAAGCCCTCTCCATAGCGAGCCCAAACTGATAAGTCATCGCAAGCACGAACTGAATTTCTTCCTTAGAGAAAGCCGCATCCTCCTGCCTTCTAAGATGGAGCACCCCCCACAGAGTGTCGCCGCTTATTATGGGGGCACACACCGATGAGCCAGATTCTACTCCCGCAAGGCTTTGACATTTATCATCAGCAAGGAGGTCGTCAACGACAATCGGCTCGCGCCTGGCGCAGGCAAGGCATGAAGATGAATCCTTGATTCCCTTCTCCTTCATTTTTCTCAGCATCTCCTCCGAGTAACCGAACGAACCAACAATCGACATCTCCCCGCTCTCGCCTCTAACGCTGTATATCAAACCCGAGTCTGCCCCTAGAGCCTCCCTCGCAGCCTTTAAGCCCTCCGTGAGCACATCTTTTAATGTGGCTTTTGTGCTGATTGCAGTTATCACAACAATCAATGCGCTCAGGCGCCCAACGAGCTCCTGAGATTTTTTTAGAGTTTCCTCTCGCTCCTTCGAGATTTTCTCTACCGCGATATAGCTTCTCTGGGAAATCTGCGTGACCACGGTGGAAAAGTAAACAAAACATACCCCCGTAAGAAGAAATCTTGCGATAACCAAGAGTCGGTAAAGCCCGTCACCATCATTTCTCAAAATCATCAGCAGCCAGAGGATCCCGGCAAGAACCGCAAGAAGAAAATACCTAGTCCAGCTTTGCGAAATTACCGAGAATGAAACGATGATAGCGGAAAACAGAATCACGAAAAGAGAGGTAAAATTGCTGACCCGGAAGGTGGCAATGAAAAGGGCTACAAATGCAAGGGCAATGGCACCCGCCACCTCCCAGGTTACCTTATCAAGCTCGTTCATCTTGCGAAAGCGTTTTCTAATCATTTGCGATTCCTCGTAGGCGGAAAATTTTACCAGATGTCCTTTAATCAGGGGAAACTTTCGAGGGTGCCCATCGTATCTTCAATTCGCCAAACAAGAGCTGACTATCGCCTTCCCGCGGCTAACTGGATTTTTCACGAATGAACTCGAGGCTTTTTTCAAACAGCTCCTGTCTGTCGAAATCAAGAGTCGCGACGTGGTAAGAGTTTTCAAGCCAGATGAGTTCTTTGTCGCTGGAGGTTACGTGGTCGTATATGAACTTAGCATTATCCGTTGGAACAACATGGTCTCCTCTCGCCTGGAATATCCTTATCGGCAAGGTGACTTTGTAAAGGTCTCTACGAACCATGTTCATCAGTTTTGTGAATTCATGAACAGCCTCGAGAGAAACCTTCTCGTAGGCAACCTCTTTCATTTGGGGGTCTTTTATGTCGTTTCCAACCCCGGAAGCTGCCTTTACCACATATTTGAGAATCGGAACGAGCTTCATGACGGGATTCCTCATGAAAACAGGGGCACATATCGGTATGAGCCCCCTTATTTCCTCCCCCTTCGTCTCCCCCATATATAGGGTGAGAGTTCCCCCCATGGAAAGACCTCCAACGAAGACTTCCCTGCAAATCGATTTTAGCTCTTCGAAAGCGAGCTCTACCGTGTCAGTCCAATCGGTAAATCTCCATCGAGCCATATCTTTCACATTCGTTCCATGACCAGGAAGCCTTGGGCAAAGCACGGTGAGCCCTTGCTGGCCTAGATATTCCCCCATGAGCCTCATGCTCTGAGTAGTGCCAGTAAACCCGTGAATCAAGAGGCAGCCGATATCTCCCCCCTTGAAAAAGAACGGTCGGCCATCCTCCATCACCTCGACATCCCGAGGGAGCTCTAGGCTTTTGAGCTTAGCTTCCCCGGCTTCACTAGCTGGCATATTGGATTTGCTTCGTACCATCTGGCGCCCCCCTTCTCTCTCCACAACTTGTGTTCGCGAATAACATTTTGAACTTGAATTCACGAAATTTCCATAAAATCTCGCATGAGCGCTTTCTCATAGTATCATATGTTCGTCCTCCGCCAAGGGCTAAGCCCAGTGGCGTTACTGGACAACGTAGAAGAGAAAAGTCAACAAGCTGGAGATTCTGATTGGAATATAGAAAAAGGGTACTTGTAACAGGAGGGGCAGGTTTTATAGGCTCACATCTTTGCGATTTTCTTCTTGCCGCCGGCTACGAGGTCGTTTGTCTCGACAATTTCGTGACAGGGAGTCGCCGAAATATCGAAGAGGCGCTGGGGAATAGTCGATTCTCTCTCATCGAAGCCGATGTGGAGAAGCCAGTCGACATAAGCGTTGATTACATCTTCCACCTGGCAAGTCCTGCAAGCCCCGTTGATTACAAAAGGATTCCTATCCGCACGATGCTTTCCAATTCCATCGGAACCTACAACTGTCTGGAACTCGCAAAAAAGACGGGGGCAAGACTCCTCATGGGATCAACCTCTGAAGTTTATGGCGACCCTCAAGTATCGCCTCAAAAAGAGGATTACTTCGGTTTTGTAAACCCTGTTGGGCCACGCTCGTGCTATGACGAGGGAAAAAGGTTCGCCGAAGCCTTGTGCAAAGCTTATGAGAAAGAGCATGAAACCGAGGTGGTAATCGTGAGAATCTTCAACACCTATGGTCGAAGGATGCGCCGGGACGATGGAAGAGTAATACCTAATTTCGTCTGTCAGGCGCTGGAGAACAAACCCATCACTATATATGGAGAGGGACTTCAAACGAGAAGCTTCTGCCACGTTGCAGATATGATAAGGGGGCTCGAGGCCGCTATGCTCACAACCCACACCCAAGGGGAAATCATAAACCTTGGAAACCCAAGGGAGATAAGAATAATCGACCTTGCCAACATCATCAAGGAGAAATGCTCATCGAAGTCGCCTTTCGTTTTCTCCGAGCTTCCAACGGACGACCCCCTCCAGCGCCGCCCCGACATCGAAAAAGCAATGCGCCTGCTTGGTTGGTCTCCTAAGGTTGAAATCGAAGAGGGGCTCGATGATGTCATCGAGTGGTTCCGCCAAAGGCGTAACGGAAGATGAACCGGGAAAGCATCTGGGCTTCATCCAGCCCCGAAGAGGAAGAGCGATATAAGAAAATCCTCGAGGATAGAAGGGAAAACTCCCCTTTCTACAGCCACATGACCTTAGAGGTCACCGGTCTCGGGCAAGGCTGGGCTACTTTCAGGATGCCAATCGGAGAACACCTGCTGAACAGCGGAGGAATCGTTCACGGAGGGGCTGTTTGTTCAATCGCCGATGCTGCCGCCGGCGTTGCCCTCGCGACTCTTTTAGACAAAGACCTTGAGAAGCCGGTAACGGTCGAGCTCAAATTGAATTTCATCGCTCCCGCAAAAGAGGGGGAGCTCACAGCAAAAGGCACAGTGGTGCACAAAGGCAAGATTATTGCCACAACCGAAGTCGAGGTTTATAACAAAGAAAGGTTGGTGGCAAAAGGTATCTCAACCTTTTTGGTAATGAGAACAAGTTAAAAAAACGCTTGCAGCGTTGGGACAGTTGCCTATAATTTTCCCAGCGCAAGAACTCCAGGGTTCTGAGCCGAGGCGAAAGGAGCTTGGTCATGAGAAGCACGCAGAACCAGCAAGCTTGGGGAGAACGCCTGCGTCGGTGGGAAGGTTATGCCCTTGGGATTCTAATCGAGTGCGTCGCAGCGGCGGCATTATCCGCTATAGCACTGCTCGTAATAAT
>JAQURN010000042.1 GCA_028715585.1 Actinomycetota bacterium
GTCAAAAGGAGTCTTAAAGTACATAATCCTTTCGGCGCACAATCCACCGTTTGAGCGGAGGGCAATTGAGACGTCCTTCTCCGCCCCAGCCTGAGTGTTTACGTCAATGGTCATTCTCGAGTTTGGCTCGAGCTCGTAGTTTTCTCCTTTGGGTGGCTCTCCCCCTCCATAAAAATAATTGACCAGTAGATTCACCGGTTCGTTTGCAGGGTTTCCAATCGCAAGCCAGGTTTGGAATCCACCCCTTGTCGTTCCCTCGGCGAAGAAATACTCATTTCTTGGGGAGGCGAGCCCCATTACTTGGTCGCCGCCATCGAGCCCCCAATTCTTAAAATACATTGCGCGTTCGGCGACGAAGTAGCCATCTCCTGTTACCCGAGCGGCGACATCGCAATTAGCTCCTACATAGAGGTTGACGTCTATCGTCACCCGTGAGGTGGGGGGGAGGATTACCGGTTGAGGCTCGATGGGAGAAGAGTTCGTCATGTAGTTGATGGTAACGTTGAGGAGTTTTGCGTTTGGATTTTCGAGGCAAATCCACTCCTGGAAACCTTCTCTTGTCGTTCCCTCGGCGAAGTAGTAGTCACTTTTCCGCTCGCCGCCTTCTCCGAACAGGAGCATCTCGCCCTTAGTGATGGAGATGACGCCGTAAGGGGTAGGAATAGAAGAGCCCCCTTCGTTGGTTTCCCAGAAAGTATCACCTGTTTCGCAATCCAGCGCGCATATCCCGGAACCCACCTCCATCCACGAAGAAGGGTCAGTCTTTGTCTTTGCCACTAGCAGTTTGTCTCTGGCAATAGCGGGGGAAACGTTGAATCCGCCAACTCCTTTTTTCTCCCAGATTTTCGAAACCTCTCCCGTTTCGCCGTTTTCCCTAAAAGCGCATGTCCAGTTGATGTTCCCGTCTTTTGCCATTTGCTGACATGACAGGAATACGGTTTCCCCTACCACTGCTGGGGTGCCGCTCGAGGGATACACTTCTTTTTTCCAGATTCCTTTTCCGGTTTGCCCGTTCAGGCAGTAAAGGTGGTTTTGTGGTTCCTCCATGGCGCCGAATTTGAAGTCGGCGAAGTATATTTTTCCTTCCCCCGCGCAAACAGACCCTGTTACATCGAGTTCCCCATCCGTTTGGTAAAATCCATTATTCCCCCATGAAGTGAGAGGCTTACCTGTTTCCTTGTCGAGGCACCATACCCCTCCATTTGGAGAAATAGGGGCTCCATAGGCGGCGGATTGGCAAACGAAAACCCTGTTGCCGGATATTGCGGGAGTGGAGGGAGCATTGCATCCCTCGCCGAGTTCAAATCCCCAGTTGAGTTCCCCCGTTTTTCTATCAAGGGAATAATATATTCCATTCGCCCAATCACCGATGAAAAGGTTTTCCTCATCAACTGTGGGGGAGCTATTGACTATTAACGCTCCTTTCTTGAATTCTCCCAGATTTTTCTTCCACAGGATTTTCCCCGATTGCGAGTTCAGGGCGTGGACGGAAGAGCCCGAGCCTATGTAAATAACTCCTTCGCAAACCGCGGGGGAGGACCAGTTCAAATAGGTGGGGGGGTCTATTTCTTTCTCCCACAGCTTTTTGTTGGAGGAAAGGTCGAAACAGTAGATTGACCCCGAAGTATCATCCACTCCTGTGTATACAAATGCCTTGTTTCCAGAAATCACAGGCTGGCTTCCCTCCCGCGCCTGGATGTTTCCACTTCTCGCAAAAATATCGTGACTTTGCGAAAGTGCGATTTCACTGAATCCCGAGTTCTGCCCGTCTTTTTGAAACTGACTCCATTCGTCTGCTTCTTCTAACGCTGCCGCTTGGGGCAAAAAGGTTGAGAGTGAAAGTAGAACAGCGAAAGCTAATACCAAGCAGATAATTTTGTTTCTGTGCATCCCAACTCCTTTCCTTGGCTTTTTCCAAAATAAAAGCCGCCCTCACGAGGGCGGCGAGTTTCTAAATAAAAGAACCACGCATTTTCTACTCGCGAGAATGCAATGGGTTCCACAGAAGCAGGTCTCCTGGCTTGGTTCAACGCTCCCCGCCCTTCCCGGCTTTTGCCAGTGGCGCTGCGGGTTGCTCCCCATCACAGTGGCGCGTCCGCGCCGGATTCTCACCGGCTTCCCTGTTAGGGCCGAATGCCACTTCTGTAGCACATTTATTTTATTTTCCCTTGTATTATATGGCGAAGGTTTGAGAAGTCAACGAATTGATTTAATGTTCTTGTTTCGCCTTAACTCGGCGCCTTGCTCTCTTCACCGTTTTTTTGTAGAATTTTAAAACAAAGCGGTTTTCGGCAACTGAGATGAGAAGGAGGCGCAAAATGTTTTTTGACGATTGGAATCCTCTTTCGGATGCAAGGTTTCCAGCGCTGCGGAGGGGAGGCTTGGATCTTTCCTCGTGGAGACCGGGTTTGCCTTGGAGGCTCTTTGGGGAAGAGAGCTGGCCAAAAATCGATGCCTACCAGAAAGGGGAAGACCTCGTGGTGAAGGCAGAAATTCCAGGGGTTCAACCAGAGGATATCGAAGTGGCGCTCGAGGAGGGACACCTTACGATTAGTGGAAAGACGGAGAGGGAAGAAAAGGTTGAGGATGAAGATTATTTCCGCATGGAGCGCACTGTCGGCTCTTTCTCGCGCTCAATAGATGTACCCAGTGATGTGAAGGAATCGGATATTGAAGCAAAATACTCCGATGGCATTCTCGAGATAGTGGTAAAGGGCGCGGCAAAGTTGGCATCGAAGGCTCGCAAATCAATCCCGGTAAAAGCTTCGGAGAGAAAGCCGAAGGAATTGAAAGCTAGCAAATCTACCAAGAAGAAAGCTTCCAAAAAGTCTGGGAAATAGGGGAGAGCGAGCATTCTCGTATAAGTCTCGCAATTTTCTTCGAAAAAATAGCGTTGCAGGTAGGTTCCTCCTTTGCGCCTGTGTAAGGCCTTGGGTTGGCAGGAGAGCGGGTAGTTGGACGAAAAAGGCAGCTTTTCTGGGCGCCGTTCTTGATTTTTGCCCCAACTATTTACTGAACCCCCCAACTATTTACTGAACCCATAGTTTCTCTGCTCATGCAAGCTATTCGGGAGCTTTGTTGTATGCTTGTCATATGATAGAAATAACCATTTTGGCATCGAGTTTTGGAACCGGCCATTACCTTCGGTTTGTAAAAGAATGGCAGAGAAAATCGCTGGAAAGAAAGAGAACCTGGAAAGGCTCGGAGCTCCGGTTACATCCCTCTGGGGAGTGGGGACTGCTTATGCGGCTAAACTTTCCTCAGTGGGGATAGAAACCATTGCCGACCTCTTGTTCTACTTCCCCAGAAAATACCTAGACCGTTCCAATGTAGTGCACATAGGTGAGGTGAAGGTAGGCGAAGAAGTAACGGTCATCGGGCGGGTCTCTAAGGTGGAAAGCAGGAGGACAAAGACTCACAAGAGCATCCTGACCGTCACCATATTCGATGAAACTGGTTACCTGGATGGCGTGTGGTTCAACCAGGACTATCTGAAGGAGAAGTTTCGCGAAGGGATGGAGGTTGCTTTCTCTGGCAAGGTAGAGGCACGCTATGGAGGGCCTCAAATAATAAACCCATCTTTTGACATCACCTCGGAGGGAAGGGAAAGCGACCCTCTGCATACCCAGATAATCGTGCCTATCTATCCCCTTACCTCTGGGATAACTTCCGCCGGTCTTCGCAAGAATGTGAAACGGGCACTTGCGGTTGTAAAGGATGTGGAGGACCCGTTGCCTGAAGGGATAAGGGAAAGATTCAAGTTGATGCCCTTTGCCCAGTCGCTTCGCCAGATTCATTTTCCAGATAGTCCATCTTCCCTCAAGAAGGCTCTTTACCGTGCCCGGTTCGAGGAGGTCTTCGTCCTTGAGGTTGGGCTTGCCCTCATGAAAAAGAAACACGAGATGTCCTCAAAAGGGATAACCCATTCTCCCCCTGGCAAGCTCATTTCCAGGTTTTTAGAGTCTCTTCCGTTCGAGTTGACTAAGTCCCAAAGAAGGGTTTGGGAAGAGATTTCCGCTGATATGCAAAGAGGTGTTGCGATGAACAGGCTTCTTCAAGGGGAGGTTGGCTCGGGGAAGACTGTAGTCGCGGTCATGGCTTTGCTTCTTGCTGTTGAGGGGGGCTACCAGGGGGCGATAATGGCTCCGACCGAAGTTCTTGCGCAGCAACACTTTCGAAGGGTAAGCGAGATGCTTAGTGGCATGCCGGTAAGGGTTGAGCTCGTGACGGGAGGCACACCAAGAGAAATCCTGGACGAAATAAAACATGGAGAGGTTGAAATAGTCATTGGGACTCATGCCCTCATCCAGCGAAACGTCCACTTCAAAAAGCTTGGGGTCGCGGTGGTAGATGAGCAGCACCGATTTGGGGTTAGCCAGCGAGTGGAGCTTGGCTCGAAGGGCGTTTCTCCCGACATGCTTTACATGTCGGCTACTCCAATTCCCCGCACCCTTGCCCTTACTCTTTATGGAAACCTCGATATGAGCGTTATCTCTGAGCTCCCACCTGGCAGGAAAGGCGTTGTAACGGTGGTCGCGGATGAGGGAGAGCGCGAAGGCGTGCTGGCGATGGTCGCTAGAGAAATAAGAGAGGGAAAGCAAGCGTTTGTCATCTGCCCGTTAATAGAGGAGTCGGAAAAGTTGGAGGCTGCGGCGGCGAAAGAGGAAGCCGACAAGCTCAAAGCCATTTTCCCGAATTTTTCGATTGGTCTCTTGCACGGGCAGATGAAGAGTGAACAAAAAGCAGAAGTGATGAAGGGTTTTGAAGCTGGAGAGATAGATATATTGATATCCACGGTGGTGGTCGAGGTTGGAGTTGATATCCCAAATGCTTCGGTCATGATAGTAGAAAATGCCGACCGCTTTGGACTTGCGGGGTTGCATCAGCTCCGTGGGAGAATAGGCAGAGGGAAGGAGAGAGGAATTTTTGTGTTGTTCTCAAATCCTACCACCGACGAAGCAAAAGCCAGGATGGAGGCAATCAAACGGTACAGTGATGGATTTTCCCTTGCGGAGGCGGACTTGAGAATAAGAGGTGAGGGGTCCATATTCGGGACCCGTCAATCGGGAATGCCGGACTTGAAGCTCACCAGAGTTCCAAGAAGTTTTGATTTGATAAAGGTGGCTCGCGAAGCTGCTTTTACTCTTGTAGATGATGACCCATTTCTCAGCAGGAAAGAGCATGAGGGCTTGCGCGAAGAAGTTTCGAGGCGGTTTGGTGAAAGCTTGTCCTGGCTTTTCCGAACATAGGATTGAAGGTAATCGGCATTGCGAGTTATTAGCGGAAGCGCAAAAGGGACAAGGCTCTATGGCGTAAAGGGACTGAAGCTCCGCCCGGTGGAAGACAGCCTGAAGAAATCCATTTTCGATAGCCTCGGCGCGAGTGTGGAAGGCGTGAGGGTTCTCGACCTTTTTGCTGGCACCGGTTCCTTTGGGATAGAGGCGCTCTCCAGGGGAGCATTGTTTTGTGCTTTCATCGAGTCGCATATTCCTGCCGCGCGCGCTATCGAGATGAACCTCGATAGGGCGCATTTGAGAGAAAAAGCGCTTATTATCCCCGCCAAGCTTCCCGGGGCACTTGAGCGCCTGAAAGGCTCTTTCAGTTTGATTTTTATAGACCCCCCGTTTAGAATTGACACGCGCTTGCTGGAGGACGTGTTTTCTTCTCTATACCAGAAAAGTTTGCTTGAAAAGGATGGGATTTTGATTTACCGTTTATCAGTTCACAACTGGTATGAGCCTTCTCGAGCTATGTGGAAACTTGTCGAGCGGCGCGAACGGGGAGATTCTTCTGTTTGTATTTTCTCTTCCGCGGAGGGGTGTTTCAAGGAATGAGTGAAGATTTGAAGGCTATTTGCCCTGGGACGTTTGACCCTGTCACCAATGGGCATTTGGACATCATCGAGAGAGCCGCGAAGATTTTTGACGGGATAATAGTTGCCGTAGCAGAGAATCCAGAGAAGAAGCCCATTTTTTCGACAGAGGAAAGAGTAGAAATGCTCGAGGAGTGCTTTAAGGAATTAAAATTAGAGAATGTCGAAGTCGCTTCCTTTGACACTCTTCTGGTAAACGTGGCGCGTAAATATGGCGCAAGGGCTGTTGTGAAGGGGCTGCGCGCAATGTCGGACTTTGAATACGAGTTCCAGATGTCTCAGTTCAATAGAGAGATGGATGAGAACGTGGAAACTTTTTTTATGACGGCGAGCCCAGAATATACTTTTCTGAGCTCTAGTGGAGTCAAAGAAGTGGTGAGTTACGGAGGCTGCATCGAAGGACTTGTGCCTCCTCGAGTCGAGAAGAGGCTCAAGGATAAACTGGGGAAAGGTGGTAACAAGCATGAGTGAAAGAGGTAGGGCAAGGGATGATATTTTCGCGCGCCTGGAGAGAATCGAGGAATTCATCGCGAATTCCAAGAAGGTGCCTCTTTCCCCCTCTGTTCTGGTCAACGAGGCAGAGCTATATGACTTATTGGATGACATAAGGGTGACCTTGCCTACCGAGCTCAAAGACGCGAGAGTTGTATCGAAGGAGAGAGAGCGGATACTTTCCGAAGCGCGCATGAGGGGGGAGGAAATCATCGCTGAAGCCGAGCAGAGAGCTGAGCAGATGGTTGAGCACACCGAGATAGTGCGGCAGGCTGAGCTCGAGCGAGACCACATCATAGATGAAGCGCAGGAGGAGGCAAGGAAGATAAAGTATGAGGCAGAAGATGCCGCCGATAGAATATTTGGAGAACTCGAAGTTTCGCTGGGCGAAGTTCGGGATTCTACCGAAGAGATACTAAGGTTGATAGCTTCTTGGAGAGAAAAGCTACATGGTTACACTTCCGAGGAGCCGGAAGAGGCATATCCCGAAGAGGAGGAATATTAGCGCCTCCCCTTTTGGTTTAGGTTTCCCCTGGATGTGACTGTTTTTGAGCTTTCGCCCGATTTCTCAACTTTTCTCAGAGTCACTGCTCTCACCTGCCTTTTGGCCCAGGTCTCCTGGAGGAAATGGCAATATTTTGGGGAATGAAATCGTGAAGGTCGTTGAGAGTATTTGGGAAGTTTGGCATGGACTGTGAACAACACGAAAGTGACATAATTCAGGGTCTCAAGATTGGAGTTGATATTGCAATCCCGTTTCTCGGGGACGAGAAAACGGTGAGGAGCACCTGCCACGCGGAGATTGATGCCGGTTATGAAATTTCCCTTGTGGCTGGAGAGAGCCTCCGATGGTTGATTGAGCTTCGAAGGATAAGCGAGGCAATAGAAGTAAGTGGTTCGGTGGAAGGAAATATAGAGCTCGAGTGCTGCCGTTGCCTCGAACGCTTCGATTTTCCTTTGAATCTGAATGTTTGGGAGCATGCGCTTTGTGTTGCCGAGGAGGACCAACGCGACTCTAGATATCTGGATGAATATCAGGTTGTCGGCGGAGAACTAGACCTTCTGCCTATTATAAGAGATGCCATATGTCTTGCGATTCCAACCAAGAGGCTTTGCAGTGAGCACTGCAGGGGTCTGTGTCCGGTTTGTGGGGCTAACCTCAACCTGGGACTCTGCAACTGCAGCTCGAAGCCGGTGGATGCGAGGCTCAAACCGCTCCTTGAACTCAAGCGCCGGCTCGAGAGGTGAAAATTTGCCTCTATTCTCTGGAACGAGGTTACTCGGTGGAAAGACAGCCGAGGGCTGTTTGGACCTTGGCGGTCTGGGATGATTGAAGGTATTTATCTATCGAGAATGCGCCCTTCCTGCCATCCGCGCAAGCTCTCACGAAAAGGTTTTGTTTACCTCTCACGTCGCCGCCGGCAAATACCCCGGGGCGTGAGGTCTCGAGCGTTTCTTCTTGAACCTTTATAGACCCGTCCCTATTTAGCTCCAGGTGGCAAGATATATAGTCTTGCAAGGATTTATCCAAGCCCCTTCCATCCGCGAAAATGATGGTTCCGGCTTCGAGGCGTTCTCGATTTGGTTCGCCGTTTGGTTTCCCTCTGGTTTTGGTGTGAAGAACAACGCCTTCAACCCTGCCCTGGCCTACTATTTCTTCGATTTCCTTTCCAACCAAAATATTTATTCCCATCTTTTTTGCCTTCTCGATGCGGGCGGGATCGGCACCGAGTCTCTTCTTCCTCGAGAGCAAATAGACCGATTTTGCGCCGAGCTCTCTGGCAACTCTTGCGGTGTCGAGCGCAATATTTCCATCGCCTACCACGCATGTTTTCGGGGAAAGCTCTCGCTTTACTTTTCCCTTTGCCGCGGCTAAAAAGGAGAGAGCATCTATTACGCCTGGGATGTCCACTTCCTTTGTGTTTCCCATTGCTCCGACAGGCAATCCGATGGCTAGAAATATGGCTTCAAAGCCATGTTCCAAAAGAGAGTCAAAGGTTATGTCTTTTCCAAATGTAGTGTTGTAATGGACTGGAATATCGCTGAGAGCTTCCTCCGCTTCGCGTATGAGCACCTGCTCGTCTAGGAGCCATGAAGGCATCATTCCACGGGGCAGCCCTCCCGCCCTGTCTCTGGACTCGAAGACTTCTACCCGGTACGACATTTTGGCAAGGAAATGAGCGCAAGAGATGCCAGCGGGACCGGCTCCGACCACGGCAACTTTTTGTTTTTCAATAGTTGGGGTAACTACTTTATGCAGTTTTTTTCTTTCTGAGATATCCGCAGGAGGTTGCTGAAGACAAGCAACAGCCTCGAGGTCCCTGATTCTTATTGCGCGGTCTATCTCTTTCCGTTTGCAACGCGCTTCACACAGTTTCCCAGAGGGGCACACTAGGGCATTCGATCCTCCCAGGCAAACGGCTTCCTTGATAGTGAGCGCCGCGCCGACTCCATTTGCGGATTTGAGTTGCCTAATGAAAGTGGGAATGTCAACGTGGGCTGGGCATCCAAGGGTGCACGGCGCGTCTTCGCATTCAATGCAACGTTCAGCCTCGGCTACGGCTGAGAGCATATCTATAATCTGGCTGGAGGAAACCTGAGGGCGAACCGGTACCGTCTCAATTACATAGTTTCCCCTTGGGTGCATATGGATTGTTTTCCCTTGAAGGAGTCTCGAGGTGGCGTTTGCGCATTTTATCCCCGAGGCAACTTCCTGGGCAACCCCGCTTCCAGGATGAGCGGAATCTCCCGCAAGGAAGAGGTTTTTGATTTCGTCAGAGGAGAGAGGAAAGTTTCCTACCGTCTGGGCTCCTGTCGAATCATGTTGCGCTCCGAGGCATCCTCCCAATGAGCTTGGTGGAAGAATGCCGATATCCACGGCATCTTTTTCTATCTCTGGGAAGAAGCGATTGAGGGAAGAAAATATCCTCTCGCGTTCGGACTCCTCGGCTTCGGCGAGCTCTTCGGGATTCATGCTCGACCATGGTACTTGGGAAAGGTTTTCCATAACTGCTTGTACAAAAACTGAATGGTATCCGTCCGTGGCGAGGCTAGGGTCGAGGATAGTTGGGATGCTCATCGATATGAATTTCCAGGGATGTTTTTCAGGGTCTTCTACGAGTACGGTGTTGGTATGGATGTCATCGGGGAGGGAGGACTTGGGGATTCCGAAGTAAAGTGAGGTAGCGGAAAGAGTTGGTTTGAGAGATTTAACCCAGGCCCTGGTCTTTTCGCTCAAGGCTTCAGGGGAAATAAGTTTTCCGAAAAGTTCTGGCAATGAACCATCATATATAATCGCGTTCGACCTGATAGTCCTTCCGTTGAAGAGCTCTACGCCTTTGGAGTGCCCATCTTCCACAACAATCGCTTTGACAGGCGTGTGGTAGGCAACCGACCCACCGCTTTTGTGCACCTTTTTTTCCAGTTGGTTTACAAGGTGTTGGGTCGAACCCAGTGGATAATGGGCGCCTCCCGCGAGCCTTCCTATTATGGAAAAGGCGGCATGACTTA